>NZ_JBNGHF010000019.1:0-79649 GCF_050611805.1 Methylotuvimicrobium sp. | reverse complement strand
GTCATTTAAAATTATAGCTCAGTATGTAGCTTTATTAGCTACTGGCCCTATATGTGCACCAAACAAAGAGCTGACGGAAGGTCATTCGGATCAACGTCTAATTGAGTCTTCATGCAAAATCGCCGATTAAAGTCGTGTAATTTCCCTTGCGTCCTTCTTAAATCTCCGCATTTGTTCCTTCTAGACGATGCTGAGCCCAGTTTTTGCGTTTGGTTGCTGCCATAACACAAGCGATCCACTCTCATCTATCCCATGTCATCGGCCAATGAAATGGAATGTAAATTGATATCCTGCGGTCAAGTTCTGTGTTGAGCTAGCTTTCAAATGTTTTTTCTTCGCATTTTGGTTGTATGCTTCGGCTCAGTAGTAACTATGATGCATAACGGGTCAGGCGCGCGCAATAACACAGCACTAAAACCGAAAAGAACACGAAAGGCGGTGCGTTTTTGTGCTTCGTATGGTACCGATGGTTGGACGAAGCCGCTAACGCGGAGAAAAGAACCGTCGCTTGATTGACGTTAAAATGTAACCTCACGTCCTCATAAGAGGGGATATTCCACGACGAATCATGAGGTTGCTTGGCTATGACAGCATCATCCGTGTTCGTTTTCAAGTAAAACTATCAAACTCATCTCAAACACCTGAAACTCAAGGGGTTTCAGCCGAAGACGACGGTCGAGGCTTATTCCCGTGCTATTCGGCGCATCGGCGCGTATTTCGATGAGCAAATTTATGACTTCTTCGAAGCTCAATTGCTCGAGTATTTTTCCGATTTGTTGACAATCCACTCCTGGAGCGCCGTGAAACTCGATCTCTACGGGCTCAAGTTCTAATATCAGCAGGTACTGTGCAAACCATGGCTGCATTTGCATTTGATTAAGCCGTCGAAGTGACAGAGATTGCTGGGTATCGTCACGGTTACAGAGGCCCAGCGATTATTTATGGCGACCCGTTCGGTGAGAGTTACCGGGTGTTCTTTTTCACGCTCTATAACCCATGCGCAAAGGAAAGGGAAGAAGCCGGAAGAGTTTACATTTCTCGGTTTTACCCACAACTTCGGGAAGACCACGCGGGGAGACTTCAAGGTCAAGCGACGCACCGCGCGCAAGAAATTCGGCGCGGGCTTGAAGACCTTCGACGAATGGGCGAGCAAGGCGCGACACAAGCAGACCTTGGGCGAAATGCTACGCTGCGACAAGGCGCGGGTGGTAGCCGGCCACCTGAACTATTATGCATCGCGGATAACGCAACCCGGTGCAGCGACTTTGTCTATCGTGCAACACACATTCTGTACAAACGACTCAACCGCAAGAGCCAGTGCAAGGCTTACCACTGTGACCGGTTAAACCAGGCTTTAAATAGCATTGGCTGGCCGCGTGGACACATCCGCATAGACCTGAATCCCTTTCGAAGGGCGGAGGCTTGCTGAATGACTGATCAAGGAGCCGGATGTGGGAAAGCCGCTTGTCCGGTTCTGAGAGGGGGGCGGGTATCAACCTGCGTCATGGGTGAAATATTGTGGCACCGTCGGGAAACCAGGCGGCAAAAGGAGAAAACCAACATCACTCTACCGCGCTGGGAGTGCCTGTCCTACTCGAAACCGCGCTTCTTAAAACATGATTATCCTGGAGAATTACCATAACGACCAATTCCCGGTAGACATAACATAAAAGGCCAGCAACGTATTCGTCGTCATATGAGCAGTTATAGCATCGGAAATAGACTTTCTATGGTACAAGGCCAAAGCGAATCCCATTCCGGCAATTGTGCCGGCAAGCCATTCACCGTGCAATGCGCCGAATAAGATCGAAGATCCCAGAAAGGAAAGCCAAGTAAATTTAATCGTCTTCAATTCCGTAAAGTTTATATCGGATAGTTTATTGATTAAGTAACCTCGAAAAACGAGCTCTTCGATGATCGGTACTGTAATCGTGGCGCCGATGAAACGAAACAGCAACCAACTGCTAACTAACAGCGGAGGCGCCTCGAACAATGAATCCATAAGTTTTTGATTATCTTGTTCAGAGACATCAACCAAGATCAGCCAAATCACAAAAACGCTAAAACCAATTAATAGCGAGTGTAGCGTAATATTTTTAAATATCGGACGATATTGCTTACGGAAATACCAAATTACTGAAAGCGAAACGATTACCCTTATGGGATAAAGCCAATTAAAATCTACCGTAAAAGCCGAGGTTAATATTATTGATGAAAGTAGAGCGACGAAAGGCAACAATAGCGCTGGTACCGGCGAATGGTTGGATTCGTGGCTGAATTCAACAGCGTGCGATTCAACAAGGAAATATTTTGATCGTTGGCAGATCGAAACCATCCCCCCACTAATCAAAACAAATGCGATCCAACCGGCATTCGAATGAAACCCGCCGGCAGCTATTTCCTCTGAAAAAGAAGATCCAATGGCGATCAGCGCCACAATCCTGAAAACATTCAAAACCCATATTGTGATAACCCCAATTGGAAACAGAATATAGACATTCGGAAACAACAGGGTTCTGCGATAAGCAATTATGTACAAAAATAAAAATACGATAATGAGTCCAATGCCTTCGTATCCCGAGCATTGCGGTGAAATCTGCACCTCAAAACCAGGTGTTCCCAATATTTTATGAACCGGTTGAATAACGACCTCTGGATAAAAAACGCCCAATAAATAACCTGAAACATTAAAGGTCAACTCGGTAAGGGGCTGCCAGTCTAATTCCGACATTTCTCCAGCAAACCAAGAAAGGACGCCTGTCAAAACAGCGAGGGAAACCAGAGCTATCTCTTGCGAGATCAATCGCGTCCAACATTTCGCTGGTGCGATGGTAAAAAACAGGCAAACAACCGATCCTATCCCTATTAAAAACCAACTTACAGCTACCAAGTTGACCGTAATAGCCTCATGAGAATTTTCGAACTCGACGCCTTGAAATAACGCCGATGTGATATAGATAAAGGACATAATGAAAATACCATGGGCCGCCAACCATTTCTGCCACCATGGATAATCATTGTAATCAAGTAAAAAATGCGAAATAGCCTGAAACCTTGGCCAGCCAAAAACGGCAAAACCTCCTGCAACCGCAACGAAAAATCTGATCAATTCACCGGCATAACCGATTAAACCCAAAAACAAGTTATGTGTTTTCTCTAAAGATTGCGAATCGAAGCTAATTGATAAAACAAGAGCTTCCAGGCATAAAAACACTAGAAAAAAACTGCGGCTGACGACTGATTGCATCGCTTAAAAGGATAGAAAGAAAACCTGTTTCAAAAGGCGGAAAGTCGAGAAATCAAATTGCCATGACGGCAAATTGAAACGGGGCAAGTTTAAAGTACCCTTGCCCCGTTATTCGCTATTTGCGGCGACGTTCGGAAATAAGAGCAGCGACCGCGGTCGCCAATCCCAATCCTAAAGCTGCGATGCTGGAGTCCATTTCAGGTGCAGCAATAGCAGCAGTTGCGCTATTCATTCCGATAAATACGATTGCTGAGCCAAGATATAATTTAGTTACTGTTTTCATGACTATACTCCTTACACAATTAAAGGTTTTGTTCACTAGTTTAAGACTTGTAAAAACGATTTCAGTAAAATCGTATTTACAAGCTTAATAGCATCCGCAAATTGTAGGCCAATATTAATATCCAACTGAATAATAAAGAGTTATTTAATAGCCCTCAGTTAATCGATTATGGTATTGTAAAATTTTCTGACATCAAAGATAACTTTCGATAAACCAAATTCCCTTTATACTCGTTGCTACCTAATGCCGATATAGAATTGAATTAAGGGGTCAGAGCCTGAGGTATCCCCGTAAAATAGTCATATAAAACAATTTGCTATGGCTAAAAATTGATCGAAAAGTTGGTTTCTCGGGTCTAATTGCTGAAATTCATAATCTTTCAGCTTCGCCGGGGAGGTCCTATGTTAACTACCCCCTGTGTCAGGATAGTTGTCGTCGGCGGTTTCGGCGATTTCAAGGGCTTTCGCTTTGGCCTGCTCGAGTTTGGGTTCTAAGTCGTCGATTGCTTCGCGGATGTCATCGAGTGTTTCTTGCGATTCTTCCTTGGCTTTGTTTTTCAATTTGGTTAATTTGGCTTGTTGTTCGTCGATCGTGGATTGGATTTTATTCAATAGTTCGTCTTTAGTCATTGCCGTCGTTCCCAAGAGTAGTTTTCAAGTGAATTGAGTCCTTTCGAACGATCCGATAACGTCAGGATTTGCGGCCGAACAATTTGCCGAATGAATCGATGGCGCCGGAGACGCCGCCGACGCTATTCAACAACTGCTCTCCAAGATCGGCAAGCGTGCCGTTTGGAGAAGCCTTGTCGATGACGTTGGGTACTGCTTCCTGCAGTCCGTTCAACGCCGTAGATTCGCTGATGCCCAGTTGTTTGGCGAATGCGGCGATTTTGTCGTGGCCGAATATTTGTTCCAACTGGTTTCCGGAAACCGGAGCGTTCTGGCCTTTGCCTAGCCACGAGGACGCGAGCTGCATTAAATCTTGGCTGCCACCGTTCTGCATGCTGGAAATAATAGAAGCCAGGTTCGGTTGACCTTGTTTATTGCCGAATAATTTCGTCAACGCCCCGACGATTTCGGAGGTTTCTACTTTTCCGTCACGATCCGTGTCCAATTGCTCCTTGAATATTTGTGCACTGCTTTGAAGTAAGTAATTGATGTCCATGACGACACCACCTCGGGTTAAAGGTTTTTGGGGATTCGGATTTTCTGGCCGGTATAAATTTTATCCGGGTCTTTGATGACTTCTCGGTTGGCCTCGAATATTTTTTGATATTTCGAGCCGTTGCCGTAGGCTTTCTCGGCGATTTTCCAAAGCGTATCGCCTTTTTCGATCGTGTAATACTGATCGTCTCCGGCGACCGTGCTGCCATCCGCGATCGTCACTCCTGCGGCATCGATGGCTTCGATGCCTTGCACATTCCCAGCGATCAACACGGCTTTTTCCAGTGCTTCGGCCGAGCTTGCCTTACCGCTCAGAATCGCGCGCCCGTCTTCGACTTGAACCTGTAGGTTTTCGACGCCAGGATTGTCTTCTTCGATCAGTTTTTGTATCGCGGCAGGCGCCTCGGTTTCGGAGCCGAACAGTTTTTTGCCCATATTCATTGCAAAATTGAATAAGCCCATGATTTAGCCTCTTTTTTGTTATGGAAATGTGGTTTGCTTACGGAACATACCCCTGAACTTGCCAGTGGTCAACTGATTTCGGGCGTACAAAAAAATCAAGGCAGACTTTGCATTTAACATTTGGACCTTGTTGATCTAACCGACCAAGGAAAATTACTTGTGGTATCGCATGACGACAGAGGAGATACAATTCTAATCATAACGCCAAGATTAGCCACGCTAGCGGGTTTGTCCGCTACTCTGTTTGGCGCTTGTTGCAAGATAATCGCCGGAAGTAATACAAATGAGACCCTCGATCGGGCGGTTATAGAGATAAACCCAAGCGTTCAGTATTTGGCCTTGACCAAACATGACCGGTTCTATGGACCTCGCATATTCGTGGGGTCGAGAGTCGCCGATGGAGCACTGCTCGTAGCGGTCGAGTGTGGTTAAGATCATTTTCGGATGATCGGTTCGGTAGATATCGCCTAGCACTCGGTCACTGGCTTTGTTGGATTTTACGACCCCCGGATATTTCCCAAGATTAAATAATTTTCCCTGAAAATATCCAGGGCCAATCCAGTCGGCGCGTTGATTTAGCCAACGCGACATGGGGTGTCCGTGATTTTTTCTCAAGGTTCCGTACACGAATAGATAGTGTGTTTGGCGTTTTTTAAGTAGTTTCACTTTTTGTTGTCGTTCGAATAATACATTTTGTCGACGGCGTCCTTAAACCAGCGATGCAGGAGCAATTACCGAGGAGTAGAAATCGACACCTAAGACCCCGTTACCTCCTTAGGTACTACCGAAATTTGAAGTGCGAAGGGTGCAAAAACGAAGGTCTACTTTTGAAAATGGTGAGTAGGGCAGTGATCGTTACGTAAGCTAATAATCGGCCAATTCGATTGTTCCGCATAGGCTTTGAGTTTTTCGTCGGGGTCGACCGCAACCGGGTTTTGCACTCGATTTAACAAAGGCAAGTCGTTGTGCGAATCGCTGTAAAACCAACTGTTTGCAAGGGTTTCTCCCGAGGATGTTAGCCAGTCTTCCAGCAAAGTGACCTTGCCGGCTTGGAAGCAAGGCGTGCCGCTGAAATTGCCGGTATATCGCCCGTCGATGAATTCCGGGGTTGTTGCCAACAAGTGTTCGATACCGTATAGCTTGACGATAGGTTCTGTGACGAAGCGATTGGTTGCGGTAATCACCATCAAGGTATCGCCTTTGGTTTTATGTTTGTCGATCAAGGCTTGGGCCGGTTTGAGCATTAACGGTTTGATGATTTCTTCGATAAATTGTTCGCGCCATTCAAACAGTTGCCTAGGGGTATGCTCAGATAAGGGTTTTAATGAAAAGTTAAGAAATTCCCCAATATCCAGACTGCCTTGTTTGTAATCGTCATAAAATTTGGCATTGGCCGCTTCATATTGGGCTTTGTCGACAATGCCTCGGTCGACTAAAAATTGCCCCCATAAAAAATCGCTGTCATCGGCGATTAAGGTGTTATCTAAATCGAAGATCGCTAAACTCACTGCTGTAACCTATTGAAAAGTTTTAAAGGGCTTCGCGCTATAGCCTTGTTGATTGTTTTGTGGAACAATATCGCAATATTTTAAATCCCTGGTTCACTGGGCCATTCTATCACTTAGAAAAATGACGCTGTAGTTCTGCTTCGAATTTTTGTTTTTGCCCACTAAGGTCGAAACGGGTTCGTTAGCGATTTGCAGTTTATCGTTTCAGTAGAGAAGGCGTGGGCATCAGGCTTATATTGACAGGTTTTAACATGATTGACTCAAAAGGATACCGACCCAATGTCGGCATCATCCTTTGCAATGACGAGGGTCGCGTGTTTTGGGCTAAGCGAACGGGCGCTAATTCATGGCAGTTTCCGCAAGGGGGCATCAATGAGGGCGAGGACCCGGAGCAGGCGATGTATCGGGAGTTGTGGGAGGAGACGGGTTTGCGTTCCGAACACGTTCAGTTACTGGGCAGGACTCGATATTGGTTACGCTATCAATTGCCGGAACGTTACATGCGCAAAAACTCGTGGCCGTTATGCATAGGACAAAAACAAATTTGGTTTATTCTTCGTTTGTTGACACAAGATTCGGAAGTGCGATTCGATTGCGGGGCCAAACCTGAATTCGACGGTTGGCGTTGGGTCGATTATTGGGAGCCGCTTAAGGATGTTGTGTATTTCAAGCGAAAAGTCTATCGCAGAGCAATGTCTGAGTTAGGCGAGATTTTGTTGGCCGATTCGGTGCCGGTCAAGGCCGACGGCTTCTTAGCTAAGAAATGGCAGCAACAGAAATCTCGGTAATTTAATATTCCGTGCAGCTCCGATCGATTTCTTGCAAGATTCCCGGCAGGCGGTGAACTTGGGTGGTGATCCGTCCGTCCGAATGCAATTCAATGGTTCGATAGCCCGGCATCAGGTCGTCTAACGTAAATCGCGAGCATAGCGGTTTGAATTGGAAGCAAGTCGATGGCGTGCCCAATATTCTTAGCGAGTTCAAGTAAATATCCATTTCTTGATGAATATGTCCGGACGTGATGCCTCTTATTTGCGGATATCGGTCCATAATCTCTAAAAACTCTTCGCAGTTTTTAATGATCATCGTGTCCATCCAGCTACTTCGGGTCGGAATACAGTGGTGATGAACCGCAATCAACGTAAAAAGATTTGGTTTTGTTTCTAGCGCATCTTCAATAAACCTCAATTCGTTTTCACTGAGGCTTCCCTCGGCTTTCCCCGGTATCTGGCTATTCAGGCAAAGCACTTGCCATTTCTCGAACTCGATATGTTTCTTACAGCTGATGTTGTCTTGGTTTAGCCATTGCTGCATTAAAGGATAATCGTCGTGATTGCCCGGAAGGCATAGTGTGTCGACTGCTAATGTGTGTAGTTGACCGAAAATTCTTTGATAAGCTTCAGGGCAGGGGTCCTGAGTTAAATCGCCGGTCACTAATACCAAATCGTAATGTGTGTTCGTTTGCCGCACATGTTGCAATACGGCCTCGAAATAAAATTCGGTGTCGACTCCTAGCATTTTTTCGCCGGGGCTCGGAAGAATATGCAGGTCGGTTAATTGTAATAGCGATAACGTGCCTTGAGTGCTCATGGATATTAATTCAGATGGATTTGCACAATATTTTAGAGTTACGCTGTGGATTGTAGAACGATTTCAGCTGTTCAGGCAGCGTTTCGACTGCGGTTGGTGCAAATCCTCGCTCTAAGAACCAATGGCTGGTTTGTGTCGTGAGCGCAAAAATTTGCTGCATGCCTAGCATTTTAGCCTTACGTTGCAAATGCTCCAATAATCGACCGGCTCTGGCAGAGCCTCGGTAATCGGGATGTACGGCCAGACAGGCGATCATGCCGGCGAGTTCGTTTTCGATCGAATGCAGTGCGGTACAGCCGATAATTAGACCGTCCCGTTCGATAATAATATAGTCTCCGATCTCCATTTCCAGTTTTTCCCGCGAACGTTTAACTAGGATACCTTGTTCTTCCAAAGGTATGATGAGTTCTAAGATGCCGCCGATATCGTTTAATGTTGCTTGGCGCAGTTCTTCATACGGTGTTGAGCTAATTAATGTGCCCGTGCCGTCTCTGCTGAATAATTCCAAAAGCAGACCGCCGTCTTGATGGCGATTAACAAGATGCACACGTTCAACGCCGGATTGGCAGCCATGGATCGCAGCTTGTAAAGGCAGGCTAATTGATTGTTCTATGCCTGGAAAGCGATCAATAAATTGTTGGGTTTCGACGGTTGTCATTTGCTGAATCTTGTCGCCGCTTTCAGGATGATTGATACTTTGTTCGGTGAGCAATAACAGTTTTTCCGCTTTTAAGGCGATCGCAATTTCGGTTGCTACTTTTTCTGCCGACAAATTGAATGCCTCGCCGCTCGGTGAATAACCGACCGGCGAAATTAAAACAACGGAATTCATGTCCAGTTGTTGATGGATGGCTTGGCTATCGATTCTGCGTACTTCGCCGGTATGGCCGTAATCGACGCCGTCGATTACGCCGATTGGCTTTGCGATGACGAAATTACCCGATACGACGCGTATTTTGGCGCCGGCCATCGGCGAGTTGGCTAGTCCCATCGATAAGAGAGCTTCGATTTCGACCCGGACGAGGCCGGCAGCTTCTTTTACGCATTGTAGAGCTAATTCGTCGGTGACTCGGAGATTCTTATGAAAACGGGGGGTGATGTTTTGTTTGCGTAGGCAGGTATCGATTTGAGGGCGAATGCCATGGACAAGAACTAGTCGTATCCCTAGGCTATTGAGCAGCGCAAAATCATGCACATGATGCGCGAACCCCGAGTCATAGACTGCCTCGCCGCCGAATGAAACGACAAAGGTGCGGTTCCGATGGGCGTGTATATAAGGAGAGGAGTCTCTGAACCAGTTGACAAAATCGTGGTTCAGAGACAAGGCCGGTAAATTAGAATCGGTCACAAAAAGCTGACTCGGTCAATTTTTTTCCGCGATCAATCTAAATTGTCGGTGACGGCACCTTTCGAAGCCGAACTGGTCAATTTGGCAAATTTCGCCAATACGCCGCGCGTGTATTTAGGGGCCGGTTGTTGCCATTTTTCCATGCGGCGGTTCATTTCGTGCTCGTTGATGTGCAGCGTCAATTCGTTGTTTTCAGCATCGATAGTAATGGAATCGCCGTCTTGAACGATGGCTAGCGGGCCGCCGGTGTAGGCTTCAGGGGTAATATGTCCGACCACGAAGCCGTGCGTGCCGCCTGAAAAGCGACCGTCGGTGATCAATGCGACGTCTTTGCCTAGCCCTTTGCCCATGACAGCCGAAGTTGGCGACAACATTTCGCGCATACCGGGGCCGCCTTTCGGGCCTTCGTAACGAATCACGATGACGTCGCCTTTGACGATGTCGCCGTTCAAAATGCTTTGCAATGCCTGCTCTTCGGCATCGAATACTTTCGCTTTGCCGGTAAACAATAAACCTTCCTTACCGGTGATTTTCGCGACCGAGCCTTCCGGAGCCAGATTGCCGTATAAAACGACCAAGTGACTGTCTTTTTTAATTGGGTTGTCGAAGGAGTGGATCATGTCCTGGCCTTCAGGATACGGTTGTACGTTGGCAAGGTTCTCGGCCAGCGTTTTGCCTGTGACAGTCAAGCAATCACCGTGCAGTAAACCGCGGTCCAGTAGGGCTTTCATCAACGGCTGAATGCCGCCGATTTCAATCAGCTCGGCCATTTGATATTTTCCGCTCGGCTTCAGGTCGGCCAGCATCGGAACGTTTTTGCCGATGCGAGTGAAATCGTCTAGCGTGATGTCGACACCGGTTGTATTAGCCATCGCAATCAAATGTAGCACCGAATTGGTCGAGCCGCCGAGTGCGATAACGACGGTGATCGCATTTTCGAATGCAGCCTTGGTCATGATGTCGCGCGGTTTGATGTCTTTAGCGAGCAATTCGAGAACAGCCGCGCCGGCGCGTTCGCAGTCGAGGCGTTTGTCTTCGGAAACCGCGGCTTGCGCCGAGCTGTTCGGTAAGCTCATGCCCAGAGCTTCGATTGCCGAGGCCATCGTGTTCGCGGTGTACATACCGCCGCAGGAGCCCGCGCCGGGTATCGCTTTCGCTTCGATTTGAGCAAGTTCTTCGTCGTCGATTTTATTGTTCGCGCGAGCACCGACCGCTTCGAAAACTGAGACGACATCGAGTTTTTTATCTTTATGGCATCCCGGCAGAATCGTACCGCCGTAAACGAAGATGGCCGGACGGTTTAGGCGCGATAATGCGATCATGCAGCCGGGCATGTTTTTATCGCAGCCGCCGATCGCGACGACGCCGTCGAAGCCTTGACAGCCGACCACGGTTTCAATCGAGTCGGCAATGACTTCACGGGAAACCAGCGAGTATTTCATGCCTTCGGTGCCCATCGAAATACCGTCGGAGATCGTGATGGTATTGAAAATAACTGCTTTGCCGCCGGAATTATCGATGCCTCGAGCTGCATCGTCGGCAAGTCGATTAATATGCATGTTGCAGGGAGTTACCATGCTCCAAGTTGAAGCGACGCCGATTTGTGGTTTTTTGAAGTCTTCATTTTTAAAGCCAACGGCATGCAGCATTGCGCGGCTTGGCGCGCGTTCCATGCCGTCAACGACTTGTGATGAAAAGCGTCTTGCGGATTTGTCACCTGAATTTGCCATCTGAATTCCTAATGTGTTCAATTGTTAATAGTAGACTGGGGGTATCAAGTTGAAGCGGTTCCTTAGGATTGCGCGAAAAATAACTTCCGGAAGTTATGAGTTTTTTCGAAGATTCGGTTACTTGCCCCAGTCCTATCCCAGGGGCATTTGCTCAAGTCATTATGTGCGCGCACTTACTTTCATCTCCAATCTTTAAAACGTATCCCAACTACTGGTTCGTCGTCCTAGGCTTAGTTTCGGTAATATAAAACCGAGTAAAACGCCTCCTAATGCGAGTATTCCGCCATAGAGAAACCAGTCTTGATGAGCGTTATCGCGTAAGGCTTGGTTTTCTCGTTTAAGTTGCTGTAACTCGCGTTCGGCTGAAACGACGCGTTCTTGAAATTGATCGCGTTGGTTTTTAATGTCGATAGCGCTTGACGAAATTTGTTTTATTTCGGCAAGTTCCATCATCAATTGGTTGCGTTCGGCCATTAATGTCTCGCTAGATTTAACGGTCTCTTGCAATGAAGTTAACTCGGATTTCAGTCCGGCATTATCATTTTGAAGTTGTTCGATTTTTTTATTTGCTTGTTCAAGTAGATGGCTGTCGGGCGGCGAGGTTTTTAAAAAACGAGTTAAAATGTAGCCTTCGATACCTTTATTTGTTCTAACATAAGAATAACCGGAGCTGAGGTCTTCGATCAGTGTCAACGGCGTGCCGGAGCGAAGCATTCGCAAAATTTTACTGCGTTCGTTCTCGGCGACTCTGAGAGTTAATTCTAAGTCGTCGGTGACATAAACGGTTTTAGCTTGAGCAGCATTGATAACGATTGCGGAGAGAATGATAGCGTATACTAATTTTTTCACGTGTATCCTTGATGCAGGCAGGGTTGCATTATTGTATTAGGAGTCGGTCAAATTTTACTTGTCACTCATTAATAATTCCAGCAAAGCCTTTTGTGCGTGTAGACGATTTTCCGCTTCGGGGAAGACAACGCTTTGAGGGCCGTCGATGACTTCGGCAGCGACTTCCTCGTTTCGATGTGCGGGGAGGCAATGCATGAAAAGCGCGTCTTGGTTTGCAGTATTCATGACTCGTTCGCTGACTTGATAATCCTTGAAAGCTATTTCGCGTTGTTTTTGCTCTTCTTCGTGGCCCATGCTGGCCCATACGTCGGTAACAATCAAGTCAGAAGCTTCTGCCGCTTCTTCGGGAGAATTAAAAAACTCAATGTGCGACCGTCCGGTTTCTACTATTGCCGGGTTCGGCTCATAGCCCCGTGGGCAGGCAATATGTAATTTAAAATTCAATAACTTTGCAGCGTTTATATAGGAGTGACACATATTATTGCCGTCTCCAATCCAGGTAACGGTTTTGCCTTCTATGTCGCCGCGATATTCGAAATAAGTTTGCATGTCGGCAAGTAGTTGGCAAGGGTGTAGAAGATCGGTAAGGCCGTTGATGACCGGTACGCTGGAATATCTTGCGATCGTGGTGACCGTTTCGTGTTTAAACGTTCTCAACATCATGCCGTCGACCATGCTTGAAATGACTTTTGCGCTGTCTTGCAAAGGTTCGCCGCGGCCGAGTTGCGTGTCCCGCGGCGATAGAAATAAAGCCGAACCGCCTAAATGAATCATGCCGGTTTCGAACGAGATACGAGTTCGTGTCGAGGATTTTTCAAAAATCATGGCAAGAACCTTACCCTTCAACGGTTGATAGTTCGGGTCACGATATTTTTTTAGCTCGATTGCCCGATCGATTAAGGTTCGAAATTCGGTCGAAGTTAGATCATTTAGGCTAATAAAGTGTCTAGGGTTCATTGGCTTGATGTTTTTCCGTGAATTCGTGGATAACGGCGGTTAGTGTTTCCACCAGTCTTTCGATTTGTTGCGCGTCGATAATCAACGGGGGTAATAACCTTATGGTTTTTTCATTAGTCACGTTGATCAACAATCCTTTTGACAAGGCGTTGTTGACGAGCTCGCCGCAAGGTACCGATAATTCGATGCCGATCATTAAACCTTTATGACGAATTTCTACGATCTTATTGTTGCCGACCAATAGCTCATCGAGCTTGGACGCGATCATTCGTCCTTTGATTTCGGCTTGTTCGATCAAATGGCCGTCATTTAATTCGTTCAATACGGCTAGAGCTGCGCTACAAGCTAAAGGATTGCCGCCAAAAGTTGAACCGTGAGTGCCCGGCGTCAAAATTTTATCGGCTTTTCCTCTCGCTAAGCAGGCACCGATTGGAACGCCATTAGCGAGCGCCTTGGCGAGTGTGCAAACATCGGGAAGTATGCCGTTATGCTGGTAAGCTAAAAACTTGCCGGTACGGCCAATGCCGGTCTGGATTTCATCCAGCATCATCAATAAATCGTGCCGGTCGCATAGTGTGCTGATTTTATTGAGATAATCCGGTGCGGGGATATTAACCCCGCCTTCGCCTTGAATCGGTTCTATAAGAATGGCAACTACATTGCTATGTTGTTGCAAGGCGTTTTCAATCGCGGTAATGTCGTTATATGGAACGCGAAGGAACCCCTCTACTAGTGGCGCGAAACCTTGCTGGATCTTGGTGTTCCCGGTAGCGCTAAGCGTCGCCAAGGTTCTGCCGTGAAAGCTTTTTTCCATGACGATGATGGCGGGATTTTCTATGCCTTTTTGATGACCGTATCGGCGTGCTATTTTAATAGCCGCTTCATTGGCTTCGGCGCCCGAATTGCAGAAAAAGGCATTATCCATCCCGCTTAGAGCCGTTAACCGATCGGCGAGTTGTTCTTGTAAATCGATGCGGTATAAATTGGATGTGTGAACCAACTTCGCGCTTTGCTCACAGATGGCTTTATGTATGGAAGGATGGGCATGGCCCAGGTTGCATACCGCAATACCGGAGAGAGCGTCCAGATAACAATTGCCTTGTTGATCCCAAAGCCAAGCGCCTTCTCCCCTATCCAAGGAAATGCTTAAACGTCCGTAAGTTGGCATAATGTGGCCGGTCATAGATTATACCTTACCTAAAATGCAAAAAGGCGGCTAAAAGCCGCCTGCAAGAAAACCGATGATTATATGTTTGATAACCGGGCTAATCAATAGTATTGCTATAAAAAGAAGCTTTTTTAACAAAGCAAATCTTGATAGTATTACTTGGTTTTTATAATTAACGAGTAATTTCTATGGATGTAATAAGCAGAATTAAAGATCAGATTGAAAATAATCCGGTAGTACTCTACATGAAAGGTACTCCCGATTTTCCTCAGTGCGGATTTTCCGGCCGATCGGTGCAAGTATTGCGCGCCTGCAAGGCCGATTTCACGTTTGTTAATATTTTCGAAGACCCTGAACTTAGGGAGGCGTTGAAGGAATATTCCAGTTGGCCGACTTATCCTCAGCTGTATATCAAAGGTCAATTAGTTGGCGGTTGCGATATCATTCTCGATTTATATAACACGGGTGAGTTAGTCAAGTTGTTGCAGGATGCTGAAGCCATTAGCGCTTAATTTTTTTGCTCGCCATGGATGGCGAGTGGCTTTTATGTTCTTGCGATCCGGCAATCCTTGCCCAATTTCGCTTTCGATGCCGTTTCAACTACCAACGTAAGCATAGTCTTTTGTACCGGGTAACTTCTTGATCGCTTCCTCTAGCTTTCGGCTATGCCCGAGCCTGATTTTGTCTCGGTGTCAGACTCTAACGATTCCAGTTTTTTCCAGCGGTTGACGATTTTGCAAAACAGTGTAGCTGTTTGTTCGGCATCGTATAAAGCCGAATGCGCTTGGTCGCTATCCCAATTTAATCCAGCTGCGGCGGCAATTTTTGCCAGTACCGTTTGCTGATAGACTAGACCGCCTAATGTTGCGGTATCGAAAGTGCTGAAAGGATGAAATGGACTACGTTTGATTTGCGTTCTTTGGATTGCGGCATTTAAAAAACTAATATCGAAAGCGGGATTGTGGCCAACCAGTATCGCTCGGGTGCAGTCATTTCTTTTTACGGCCTTTTTGATGGGTTTGAATAGTTTATCCAGCGCATCTTTTTCTTGAATAGCCATGCGGAAAGGATGGTATGGATCTATTTTGTTGAATTTTAGAGCGGATTCGTCTAATTCGGAGTTTTGAAAAGGAATGATATGACATGCGTGACGCTCGGTGACTTCAAGGTTACCGTGTTTATTTAGTTCCACGATGACCGCTGCAATTTCCAGTAACGGATTTTTTTTGGGGTTGAAGCCTCCGGTTTCAATGTCGATAATTACTGGAAGGTAACCTCGGAAGCGACTTCCCAGGGGAGTTATGGTTTTTTCCATCGATACATAAAAATTGAGAAATATTTGAAAAAAGGAGTAGCGGCAAGTTTATTGCCAATGCTCGAAAGGGCAGGGATATTGTGCTATGTTACGCGAAAAACACCGAATAATAAAAATTTAGGTATTGCGAGGCCGTATATGAATCTAAAACCAATGGTAGTCCAATTGGCGATGCCGTTATTGCTGAGCTCTGTGATAGGATGCGCGTCGGCGCCCGCAGCTAGGATCGATGAAAGCGATCCATGGGAAGGCTTTAACCGGAATATACAGGTCTTTAACGATAATTTGGACGAGTATGCCATGAAACCTCTTGCCAAGGGGTATCAATGGATTACCCCTTCTTTTGTCGATCGGGGTATTACAAACATTTTTAGTAATATCAATGATATAGGTGTTACCATTAACGATTTGTTGCAATTTAAATTAGCCCAGACCGGATCGGATGGCGCTCGTTTTCTTGTGAATACGGTGGCGGGTATCGGAGGTTTGTTTGATGTTGCGACAGAAATCGATTTGCCGAAGCATAATGAGGATTTCGATCAAACTTTAGCGGTTTGGGGAGTGCCGTCAGGACCGTATTTGGTATTGCCGCTTTTTGGCCCGAGTTCGTCCAGAGGTGTATTCGGCCTTGTCGGCGATGCCGCTATGAATCCAATTAGTTATATCGATGGCGGTATCGTTTCCGGAACTTATGGTGCTATTGGGGGCGGTCTATTTGTATTGAATGCGGTCGATACTCGCGCCGACAATTTGAGCACAACGAGAATTGCGACAGAAGCTGCTGTGGATCGATACGAATTCTTCAAAAATGCCTATATACAACAACGAGAATATTTGATTCTAGACGGTAATGTGCCCGAAAACGATTGGGATCTCGATGTTGATTTTAACAATTTCAACGACGAATATATCGAACCGGATGCGATTTAACTGAAACGACTTGGAGAGAAGGGCTATGGTTAAAATTCTTGCCTTTTCCGGCAGTGCTAGAAAAAATTCCTATAACCAAAAATTGGTTGAGATTGCTGCCGGTGGAGCTAGACGTTCGGGTGCGGAAGTTACTTTGATTAATTTAGCTGATTTTGAAATGCCCATTTTCAATGAGGATCTCGAAAAAAAAGAGGGAATGCCGGGAGCGGCACGGGATTTTAAGTCGCTTTTAATCGCACATGACGGTTTTTTAATCGCATCGCCTGAATATAATAGTGCATTTAGTCCATTATTAAAAAATGCAATAGACTGGGCGTCGCGCCGGGAGGGCGATGAGTTGCCTCTGCTAGCATATCGCGGAAAATTAGCGGCAATTATGTCCGCTTCGCCTGGTGCTTTGGGCGGTTTGAGGGGGTTGGTGTTTTTAAGGTTGCTATTGTCCAATATCGGTGTAACCGTTCAAGCCGGTCAGCAAGCGATAGCCAATGCCGCAAAAGCATTCAACGATGACTGCTCGTTGGTCGATACCGCTCAACAAGATGCTGTCATCGAATTAGGCGTTAATTTAGCTCGGACACTGGCAAAATTAAAATCTACGGAATAGCGAAAAGTGATTCTTAACCGCATATTCATAAATCGATTTTCATAAGGATACGGTAAAAATAACTTCCCTAAATGGATCTGACGCTTTGCAAGCATCCTTCGCAAGTTTATCGTTCCCATGCTTTGCGCTCGCCGTTATTCACATCTCTTTGATACGCTATTGGCCATCATGCTAGATCCTAAGATTTATTTTGTGGGACCCCAGCTATCGTTACTTCGGAAATCGGCCGAACGTCTTTCATCTCAGTTTCTCGATTTAGTAAAGGAGATAATGTCGGCTCCAACGATTTGACAATTTGCACCGGTAGCGAACTGGTGAATCGGTAGTTTTCCGCATCGGGTCCTTTAACATAAGCGGTAATGACACCAAAGAATCGATCCCCAAGGAAAAATGCAAAAGTTGCGGCACGGCTGATGAATTTCGACTCGATTAACCGTCCACGTTCCCCCCACACTTGGCGCCGATGGTCGCCGGTGCCAGTTTTTCCGCCTATTGCGATCGGTTCGATATCGGAGTCTTTGTAAACGTTTCTTAAGCGCGTTGCCGTACCCCCTTCGACGACGCCAATCAAAGCATCACGGGTCACTTTTGCAATTTCGGGCGCAAAGACTCGCTGGCCATGAGCGGGTTGTCGACTCATGATGGTTTCATAGGGCGTGTCTTTTGCGAAATGAAGTTTTTCAAAACGAACTAGCGGTTGTCTGATGCCGTTGTTTTGTAGAATACCCATCAGCTCTGCTAATGCCGCTGGACGGTCTCCCGACGCACCGATTGCGCTAGCATAGGAAGGCGTCAAATAACTGAAAGGGTAGCCCGTTCTTTGCCAAGCACGATGGATTGAGGTAAATGCTTCGATTTCCAGCAGCGTCATAATGCGCCGTTGTTGAGCGCTGGCACGGCGGCTCCTAAATAACCAGCGATAAACCTCCTGGCGTTGCACCGTGCTGGCTTCTAGCATTTCTTCTTTTGTTGCGTTAGGGTGTTGAGCTAAATACCTGACTAACCAAAGTTCGAGAGGATGGATTTTGGTGATGTAGCCTTGATCCTGTAAGTCGAAATTGGCTGGAGAGTATTTTTCGTGCAGTTTTTCGATTTTTTCATTGCCGAGCGTGGAGGCAGGTAGGTTTTTTTTCAGAAACTGTTCCAACGCATCAATGCTAGCATCGGGATAAATCGATTGGTATAGCATAGAAAGCCGGGATGCTTTGGCGTAAACGCGTTTTGTCAGCATAGCCAGTGCCTCTTCGGGCGACTTATCTTGATATTTTGCGTAGAATCGGCGCAAATATATACGTCCTTCACGGTCGGCAAAACGTTGGAGATATTCCTGGCGGCGAGGGTCGTCCGGAATTTCCAGCCACCGTGCAACACCTCCAGGTTTGTAAAGATGATGATATACGACTTCGCGCATGAGGCGAATGAAGACTAAATTGACCGAATCGCGCAAGGCATCGCGAACCGATAGGATTTTTTCGTTGTCTATCCGGCTGAAATTACTAAAGCGATGAATGCCGCCCCCGGTATAGAAACTTTCTCCCGGGCTGGCCGAGAAACGCCTGTCGAGGGCCCGGTTCAATAAATCTTCCAATTGTATATTAGGGTTGGCGCGAAGTTGATGGATTACCCAGGCGGAAATATAGTCGCGTGAATGCAGTTCGATTTTATTGAATGCGGAAACCGGGGTGTGTTTGTAAAGTTCGTAAACGTTGGTAACTAGTTCAAGGTAATGAACCATCGTTCTGAGTTTAGCGGTAGAACCTAGATCGATCTTGATGCCTTCGTTGATATCCAGCGGTTGATCGTAATTATCGGTTTGTACGCGCAGTAGGTTCCCTTTTGGGCTTCGCTCGAACAGCATCAAGCTGTAAATAATAGGCGAGGGATCGTTGGTTTCATTTAATAATCTGAATCCGATAGCGCCCGCGGCTCGGGCGCCTTCTATTTCGCTCAAACGCCTGAGGGATTGGCCAACTGCTTGCTGAGTATCGAAATCGATAGTCGACTTTGCGGTTAAGTCAATTCGGTCTAATTCGTAGATCGAATGAACTCCCAGTGCTCTAGCTAATCGTGTTCGGAGTACGGCTTGGGTCTTTTTTTCGGTCATAAACTTGGCCGGCTCTGCAATTTCTCTGGTTTGGCGGGCAATGGAAGCTTGTAATGAAGCATCGCGTAATGATGTTGAAATGAGGCCTTGTTCGGCCATGACTCTTAAATAGCTGTCGGTAAGATTTTGTAATGCTTTGAAGCCGGTCTTAGAACCAAGTAGATCTGAGGGTCTGCGTTGCGATAGAAGCAAGCTGAGTACTTGCCGGTAGGCTTTGCCTTGTTCGGGGCTGACTGCTTGTTCAGGGTCGAAGGCGCTTGAAGCGAGTAGGCGATTGGTTTCTTCAAAATTCGCTCCGTACCAGGCCGATAATCCATCGCCCAAACCATGAATTTCACCGAGTTTAGGCGTCGCAGCCAACGGCATCGAGTTTAGATATGAAAGCGCGATTTGTTTCCTCATTTCCCGGGTATCGGGTCCCAATAAGTAAGCGCGTATCGAAGCGCTGACCATTTGTTGCAGTTTGTCTTTGATTGAGTGAGTATAGCCGTCCGGTGAATGACGGTATTTTTCTAACTGGGTCGCCAGGGTGCTTCCGCCCGGTACGTTGATGTTTGAGCCGAATTGCTTGGCAATGAATTGCATACCGGCGAATCCTAGTCGACTCCATTCGATAGCCGGATTTACCGTAGGGAATTTGTCATTGAGTAATTCGCGGTTCTCAATAAATAACAAAGTGTTGAGAATAAGCGGAGGAATCGTATCAAAATGTGCATATCCGTAAGTCGGATGCCGGGTGTTGAATAATTCGCGGTCTTTGTAATCGATGATGCGAAGCCCGGCTTGGATTTTTTCCTGATAGATGGGGTTGAGCCCGTAGTCGTTCAATTGCAAAATCGCATCGGACGAGTGTGCCTGGGCCGATATCTTGAAACCGTTGTTTTCCAGACGGGATATCATGTCGGGTAACGATGTGTACCCGAGCCGTCGATCATAAGGGCCTTCAGAAGGAAAGCGAATCGACGAGCTGATGCCGGGTTCGAGTTTGAAACTCAACTGTTTGGTAATCTCCGAAAGATAGCGGGCTTGATAGCGGGAAGTTTCTATTTCCTCCTTGACTAAGATGACAAAAGAAAAGCTTAACCACGCCGCGCCGGTCCAAAAACTCAATACCAATAACCGGCGAATTTTAAGTTTAACATTTCGCATATTCTGTGGTTACCTTCAGTCAGGTCTTGTTGAATTTGGGTCGTCCAAGCCAAGTATGGGATAGGTCGATTTTTTAGGGGAAATATACCTTTCGCACGTCAAGTTTCGGCAGTGCCTGAGGAGGCACCGGGATGCTCGGTCCCTCGCATAACGCTAGCTGAGGGGGCAGCATGCTGCTGGGCCTTTGATGCCCCCTTGCGCAGAATTTTGATCTACGAGGGTATAATTGTCAAAAAATGATTTTAAACCCTTTATTCACCATTATATTAATTTTAAATTAATGCAAAGAGGCATTTTTTAATCGAAAGTTCAGTTGCTTTGCCGGGGGCGCTAAAATAATCTCAATGCTCGATAGGTATTTTGATCGAAGAGTATAGTGACAGCTTTGCAGTAAGTGAAAATTGTTAATGACCAAATAGCGATAATTTCGTAGAATTAACACAGTTTTGTCTTTTCTGTAACGGGATGGGTCTTGTGTGGCTCCTCCCGTTTTGCACATTTGAGGTAGCAGATTTTGAGTAAACCCGCATTACTGGTATTGGAGGATGGATCGGTTTTTAATGGCGTATCCATCGGAGTAGACGGTTGTTCCGTTGGAGAAGTCGTCTTTAACACTTCATTGACTGGATATCAGGAAATATTGAGTGATCCATCTTACGCGCGTCAAATCGTAACGTTGACATATCCGCATATCGGCAATGTAGGTACCAATGCCGAGGACGACGAGTCACCGAGCGTTTTTGCCAGCGGTTTGGTTATTCGAAATTTACCCTTGCAGGCAAGTAATTGGCGGTGTGAGAAAACTTTGCAGGAATATTTGATCGACCGGAATGTGGTCGCGATTGCCGAGATCGATACGCGTAAACTGACTCGCTTATTACGCGATAAAGGTGCTCAACGCGGTGCAGTTGTTGCCGGCGATAACCCCGATATTGAGATTGCCAAGAAAGCGATAGCCGATTTTCCCGGCCTTAAAGGCATGGATTTAGCCAAAATCGTGACTGTCGAGAAGTCTTATGAATGGACGGAGGACGTTTGGGATCTCGACAAGGGCCATCAAACAGCCGCTAATTTGACTAAGCATGTCGTCGCTTTTGATTTCGGTATTAAGCGCAATATCCTGAGGCTGCTTGCCAATCGCGGATGCCGAGTAACCGTCGTTTCAGCGCAGACGCCTGCTGAGAAGGTATTGGCAATGAATCCGGATGGCGTGTTTTTGTCGAATGGCCCGGGCGATCCGGAGCCATGCGATTATGCGATCGAAGCGATAAAAACGATTCTCGATACCAAAGTTCCTGTTTTCGGTATTTGTCTAGGCCATCAATTATTGGCCTTAGCCAGCGGCGCAAAAACCGAGAAAATGAAATTCGGGCATCATGGCGCGAATCATCCTGTTCAAGAGCTTGCGACCGGACGGGTTATGATTAGTAGTCAAAATCACGGATTTGCGGTCAACGAAGCGAGTTTGCCAACGCATTTAAAAGCGACTTTTCGTTCGCTTTTCGATGGCAGTCTGCAAGGAATAGAGCGAACCGATTGTCCGGCTTTCGGCTTTCAAGGGCATCCCGAGGCGAGTCCCGGTCCACAGGATGTCGAAAGTCTATTCGACCGTTTCGTCGAGATGATGGAACGCCCCCAAACGCACTAAGGATTTCGTGATCAATAACGTCCTGGATTTATGAGCTTTGTTGAGGGTTCGGTCACTCGCTTGACGGGACGCTGTGAACTCAGCACCTAAATGATCCAAGATGGTTGACCATAGCCATTGGGCTATGGAATTTAGGTGCTGGGTGAATGCAGATTTTGCAGGAGCAAAAATCTGCCCTGCCGCCGACACCTGCCAATCGAGCAACCAGACCCTCCAAAATAGGGAAGTTATTTTCGACCAAATCCTAAACCGCCACCGAGAAAGAACAGTATAAAAATGCCAAAAAGAAGCGACATAAAATCGATTTTATTATTGGGCGCAGGCCCTATTGTTATTGGACAAGCTTGCGAATTCGATTATTCCGGCACGCAAGCATGCAAGGCATTGCGCGAGGAAGGTTACCGAGTCATTCTGGTCAATTCCAATCCGGCGACGATCATGACCGACCCGGATATGGCCGATACAGTCTATATCGAACCGATCGACTGGCAAACCGTCGAAAAAATTATAGAAAAAGAACGCCCCGACGCGATTTTGCCGACGATGGGCGGGCAGACCGCGCTGAATTGCGCGTTAGCGCTCGACAAGCATGGCGTGTTGGAAAAATACGGCGTGGAAATGATCGGTGCGACTAAAGAAGCGATCAATAAAGCCGAAGATCGGGAGCTGTTCAATCGGGCAATGCGAAAAATCGGCCTGGAAGTCGCGAAATCCAAAACGGCGCATAGTATGGAAGAAGCGCTGGCTGCACAAGAAGAAGTCGGTTACCCAACCATTATTCGTCCCTCGTTTACGATGGGCGGCAGCGGCGGCGGTATTGCCTATAACAAGGAAGAATTTATTGAAATTTGCGAGCGCGGATTGTATTTGTCGCCGACCAATGAATTGCTGATTGAAGAGTCGGTGTTGGGCTGGAAAGAATTCGAAATGGAAGTCGTGCGCGATTCGAAAGACAATTGCATCATCGTTTGTTCGATCGAAAATTTCGATCCTATGGGTGTGCATACCGGTGACTCTATCACTGTCGCCCCAGCGCAAACCTTGACCGACAAGGAATACCAAATATTACGTAACGTTTCGTTGGCCGTCTTGCGCGAAATCGGCGTCGATACCGGCGGGTCGAACGTGCAGGTCGCGATTAATCCGGAAAACGGACGGATGGTCATTATCGAGATGAATCCGCGTGTTTCGCGATCGTCCGCTTTAGCCTCGAAAGCGACCGGTTTTCCGATTGCAAAGGTCGCGGCTAAACTCGCGGTCGGCTATACCTTGGATGAGCTGCAAAACGAGATCACCGGCGGCGCTACACCGGCCTCGTTTGAGCCAACGATCGATTATGTCGTGACCAAGGTGCCGCGCTTTACCTTCGAAAAATTCCCGCAAGCCGACGATCGATTGACGACACAAATGAAATCGGTCGGCGAAGTCATGGCGATCGGACGCTCGTTTCAAGAGTCTTTGCAAAAAGCCTTGCGTGGGCTTGAAGTCGACAAGACCGGCCTCGATGAGATTGTCGATTTAAATGCCGAGGATGCCAAGGAAATTTTACTCAAAGAAATGCGTCATCCGGGCGCCGAACGCTTATGGTATGTTGCCGATGCGTTTCGTAGCGGTATGTCGCTTGAAGAGATACATGATATTTGCAAAATCGACCCTTGGTTTTTAGCGCAAATCGAAGATTTGCTGATTGCCGAAAAATCGCTGTCAACCAAAACTTTGGCGACTTTGGAAGAGGGGGAGCTCTATCGTTTGAAGCGTAAAGGGTTTTCCGATGCTCGGCTGGCAAAATTACTGGATACCAGCGAGTCTGAAATTAGAAACGCTCGACATAAAAACAATATTCGTCCGGTTTATAAGCGTATAGACTCGTGCGCGGCTGAATTTTCATCCGATACCGCTTATTTATATTCCAGTTACGATGAAGAGTGCGAGGCACGGGTCAGCGATAAAGATAAAATCGTGATTTTAGGCGGAGGTCCGAACCGAATCGGGCAGGGCATTGAGTTCGATTATTGCTGCGTACATGCCGCATTGGCTTTGCGTGAAGACGGTTACGAAACGATCATGATCAATTGTAATCCGGAAACCGTTTCGACCGATTTCGATACCTCCGATCGCTTGTATTTCGAGTCGTTGACATTGGAAGATGTCTTGGAGATTATTCACCTCGAACAACCGAAAGGCGTGATCGTTCAGTACGGCGGGCAAACTCCGCTGAAACTGGCGCGCGCACTCGAGGCCGCTGGAGCGCCGATTATCGGTACGTCTCCCGATTCGATAGATTTGGCTGAGGATAGAGAACGCTTTCAAAAACTATTGGAAAGATTGGGCTTGAAACAACCGCCCAATGCAACGGCGCGTTCGGTCGAGCAGGCAATACTTTCGGCGCGGGAACTGGGTTATCCGTTGGTGGTTAGGCCTTCTTATGTGTTGGGTGGTCGGGCAATGGAAATCGTTGTCAATGAAGAAGGCCTGCAGCGCTACATGAAAGAGGCTGTCAGTGTTTCGAACGATTCGCCGGTCTTATTGGATCGGTTTCTCGATGATGCGGTTGAAATGGATGTCGATGCGATTTACGATGGTGAACGGGTGTTGATCGGCGGATTAATGGAGCATATCGAACAGGCGGGTGTTCATTCCGGCGATTCGGCTTGTTCGATACCTCCGTACGATTTACCTGCGGCTATTCAGAATCAGTTGCGCGAACAAGTCGCTAAAATGGCGGAAGCGCTTGGTGTGAGGGGGTTGATGAATACCCAGTTTGCAATTCAAGGCAATGATATATACGTGCTTGAAGTAAATCCCCGGGCATCGAGAACGGCGCCGTTCGTTTCCAAAGCGACCGGTTATCCGTTGGCCAAAATCGCTGCGCGCTGTATGGTTGGTAAAACTTTAGTTGAGCAAGGTATTACAGAAGAGCGTATACCTTCGTATTATTCGGTCAAGGAAGCGGTGTTTCCTTTCGTTAAATTCCCTGGTGTCGACTCCTTATTAGGGCCTGAAATGAAGTCGACCGGTGAAGTGATGGGTGTTGGAAAGACTTTTGGCGAAGCATTCGCCAAATCGCAACGTGCCGCCGGTATTGATTTAAGCCAAAGCGGGAAAGTATTGATCAGCATTCGTGATGCGGATAAGGCTAAGTTGCCAGAATTGGCTAAAATGCTGGTTGCAAAAGACTATCAAATCGTCGCGACTCGAGGGACGGCTAGGGTATTGAAAGAAGCAGGTATTCCTTGCGACGAAGTATTCAAGGTCAACGAAGGTAGACCGAATACCGTGGATATGATCAAAAACGACCAAATTCAATTAGTCGTCAACACCACTGATGGCAAGAAAGCTATTCACGACTCATTCACGATGCGAAGAGAAGCATTGCAGCATCGTGTAACATATTACACTACTATGGCTGGTGCGCGTGCCGCGTGTTATGCATTGGGAGAATTGGCGGCGGGAACCGTGACTAGCTTGCAAGAACTTCACAAAAGCTTAATCGATGCCGATTAATCGCTCGCGTCTCTCAACAAGCTGAAAGACTATGTCAGTTTTCATTGTGAGTTGACAGTTGTTCTAAAGCGCTACATTGGCTTATTGCAACAAGTCATATGCCGACTCAATCCGACTTTTTTACCGGGCAAATTATTTTTTTGTTCGGTAACTACAATAAATTAAAGGAGTTGTATCCATGAATAAAGTACCTCTAACAGTCACTGGAGCCAAGAAATTACGAGAGGAGTTAGACGAGTTGAAATCCGTGGTGCGCCCCAGAATCATCAAGGCCATTGCTGAAGCCAGGGAGCACGGAGATCTGAAGGAAAATGCCGAATATCATGCTGCGCGCGAACAGCAAAGTTTTGCTGAGGGGCGCATCGCCGAGATTGAAGGCAAGTTGTCCAATGCTCAAATTATCGATGTCACTAAATTGGATGCCAACGGTAAAGTCGTATTCGGTGCAACCGTTGAAATAGAAGAGCTTGAAAGTGGTGATACCGTCACTTATCAAATCGTCGGCGAAGACGAAGCCGATATCAAAGCCGGTCGTATCTCCGTTGGCTCTCCGATAGCACGGGCCTTAATAGGTAAAGAAGCAGAGGATGTGGTCATCGTCAAAGCGCCAGGCGGCGATATAGAATACGAAATCCTTTCGATTCAGTATATTTAACGATCGTGTGAAACGGCGGGCGGTTTGTGCGTTGCCCGCTCATACGCTTATTTCTCAGGATTTAGTCGATGAATTACTAGAATCTGGCCTATGCTTTGAACGAAGTCGGCTCCGGTTTGTGTACAAATTTCCTGTTGTAGCTTTTTTCGATCGTCGCGTTCGGCGCGTATTTTTACTTTAATGAGTTCATGACTATTGAGCGCAATATCCATTTCAGCCAAAACGCCTTGCGTTAGGCCCGAATGGCCTATTATGACAACCGGTTTCAGGCTGTGGGCTTGGGCTTTGAGTTGTTTTCTTTCGGCAGGGGTCACTCTGTGTTTCCTTAGCTATAAATAAAACGCGAATTTTACACGATTTCCGATATGGCACGAAGTAAAAGCAGTAGTCGCTGGTTACAGGAACATTTTCACGATGAATACGTCAAAATGGCTCAAGCGCAAGGATGGCGATCTCGCGCAGTATTCAAGTTAATTGAAATACAAGACAAGGACAGCATCATAAAACCGGGAATGAATGTCGTCGATTTAGGCGCGGCACCGGGCGGCTGGTCTCAATATGCCAGGCGCATTATAGGGAAAAAAAATAAAATTATAGCCCTGGATATATTGCCGATGGATCCATTGGAAAATGTCGATTTTATTCAAGGCGACTTTCGCGAACTTGCGGTGTTGGAACAGTTGCAAAACTTGTTGGCCGGGGCGACTGTCGACTTGGTCATGTCGGATATGGCGCCGAATATAACTGGCAATAAAGGCGTTGATCAGCCTAATTCCATGTATTTATGCGAACTTGCGCTTGATACCGCGCGCTTGATTTTAAATCGCGGCGGTTCATTTTTAGTCAAGGTTTTTCAGGGCGAAGGATATGAAAGTTTTCTTAAAGATGTCCGACAAAGTTTTTCATCGGTTGCGATCAGAAAGCCGAAAGCCTCTAGACCAAGAAGCAATGAAGTATATATTTTAGGGAAAGGGTTTAAATAAGCTGATTGAGTCACCATCTTAATGAATGAGAATGGCGAAAATCAATAACAACGATCAGGAGCGCAGATTCCTGATACAATTGCAATGTTTTTAAACCGAGGGCCTGATAAGGTCAGAGGCTAGTAACTTGAACGATATGTTAAAAAATGTAATTTTATGGGTTGTCATCGCTGTCGTATTGATGTCGGTATTCAACAATTTCGCTCCGCGCGGAGACCGCGGCGAACTTTCGCTGACTTATACGCAGTTCATACAAGCGGTTAAAATGGGGCAGGTTCAACAGGTTTCAATCGATGACAATGTCGTCAAGGGAAAAATGCAAACCGGCGAGACATTTCGCACTTATGCGCCGAATGATCCGCATTTAGTCGATGACTTGCTCGAAGGCGGTGTCGACATCAAAGCATTGCCACCCGAACAACCTTCCTTCTTGATGCAGCTTCTGGTCTCATTCGGCCCTATATTGTTATTGATTGCGGTCTGGGTCTTTTTCATGCGTCAAATGCAAGGCGGAGGCGCCGGCGGCAGAGGAGCGATGTCTTTTGGTAAAAGCAAGGCGCGTATGCTTGAGGAAGACCAGATCAAAGTCACATTCTCCGATGTTGCAGGATGTGACGAAGCTAAGGAAGAAGTTGCCGAAATGGTCGATTTTCTAAAGGATCCCGCTAAATATCAAAAACTTGGCGGAAAAATTCCGCGCGGCGCATTAATGGTCGGGCCGCCCGGAACTGGTAAAACGTTATTGGCTAGGGCCATTGCCGGGGAAGCAAAAGTGCCGTTCTTCACTATCTCCGGTTCCGATTTTGTCGAAATGTTCGTAGGTGTCGGTGCGTCTCGAGTGCGTGATATGTTCGAGCAGGCAAAAAAACATGCGCCTTGCATTATCTTTATCGACGAGATCGATGCTGTTGGCCGCCAACGCGGAGCTGGATTAGGCGGCGGACATGACGAACGCGAACAAACCTTAAATCAGTTGTTGGTTGAGATGGACGGTTTTGAAGGTAACGAAGGGGTTATTGTGATCGCCGCGACTAATCGTCCTGATGTATTGGATAAAGCCTTGTTACGTCCCGGAAGATTCGATCGCCAAGTCACGGTCGGTTTACCCGATGTGAAAGGCAGGGAGCAAATTCTGAATGTTCACATGAAGAAAGTTCCTGCTGCCGATGATGTTGTGATCAAATATATAGCGCAAGGCACGCCCGGTTTTTCCGGTGCGGATTTGGCTAATTTGGTTAACGAAGCCGCCTTGTGTGCCGCCCGAGCCAACAAACGATTGATCAGTATGGTCGACTTGGAAAAAGCGAAAGACAAGATCATCATGGGCGCGGAACGTCGCTCTATGGTAATGAGCGACAAAGAGAAAAAAATGACGGCTTATCATGAAGCCGGGCATGCCATTGTCGGACGTCTGGTGCCTGACCACGATCCGGTCTACAAGGTCAGTATCATGCCGCGTGGGCGAGCCTTGGGTGTAACGATGTTTCTTCCCGAAGCAGATCAATACAGTATTAGTAAGCGTAAGCTCGACAGCATGATTTCGAGTTTGTATGGCGGACGTATTGCCGAGGAAATGATTTTTGGCTGGGAAGAGGTCAGTACCGGCGCATCCAATGATATCGAGCGTGCGACAGAATTAGCTAGAAATATGGTCACGAAATGGGGCTTGTCGCAACGTCTCGGTCCTTTGGCTTATAGCGAAGAAGAAGGTGAGGTGTTTCTAGGTCGATCCGTTACGCAGCATAAGTCGGTTGCCGAAGAAACCTCGCACACGATCGACGAAGAAATTCGCTCGATCATCGATAGGAACTACGAGCGCGCAGAAAAAATTCTAAAAGAAAACGAAGATATCTTGCACGCGATGGCTGACGCTTTGGTGAAGTATGAAACGATCGATAAAGCACAGCTCGATGATTTGTTGTCAAGAAAACCGGTTAGGCCTCCCCAAGGCTGGGAAGATCCATCGCCACCGCAAGGCGGTGCTAAAGTAGATAGTCGAGCCAATGCTAAAGATTCCGAGCCGCCTTTAAGCGATGCCGCCGAACAAAGCCAATAATCATTTCGGAAACAAGTGAAAAGGAGAGTCAGTGGCGGCTCTCCTTTTTTATTAGTTTGAAACAAGCATGCTTTTTAACCCATAAGTAATAAACGGGCTTGAAGATGAAGGAAAAAAAATATTTTGGAACCGATGGTATCAGAGGAAAAGTAGGCGAGTATCCGATAACGGCTGATTTTTTACTCAAATTAGGTTGGGCAACCGGGCGAGTCTTCGCGAATGAAGGGCACGGTTTCGTATTGGTCGGAAAAGATACCCGAATTTCAGGTTATATGTTCGAATCGGCGCTCGAAGCGGGATTGACTGCTGCCGGTGTTGATACGCATTTATTGGGGCCGATGCCGACGCCGGGCGTAGCTTACCTGACGCGAACCTTGCGCGCCCAGGCAGGTATCGTTATTAGCGCTTCACATAATCCTTACTACGATAACGGCATTAAGTTTTTTTCGGTTGAGGGAACGAAATTGCCGGATTCGATGGAGAAAAAAATAGAGTATTACCTTGATTCTCCGATGACAACGGTCGACTCTTCGAAGCTGGGTAAAGCCAATCGTGTTGGCGATGCGGCAGGCCGATATATAGAATTTTGCAAAAGTACGATTCCGACTTGGATGGATTTTAACGGTCTCAGGATCGTGGTCGACTGTGCCAATGGCGCGACTTATCATATAGCGCCGCACGTTTTTAGCGAAGTAGGGGCTGAAGTCGTTACGATCGGTGCCGAACCGGATGGATTGAATATCAACGAAGAGTGCGGAGCTACTAAGACCGAAAAATTGGTTTCGACGGTTCTTGCTTATCGGGCCGACTTCGGTATCGCTTTGGACGGCGACGGAGATCGTCTGATTATGGTGGATCATAAAGGCGAAATTGTTGATGGCGATGAGCTGATTTATATTATCGCTAAATCGAGATTGAGCTCAGGTGCCCTAAAAGGTCCGGTAGTCGGTACTTTAATGACAAATCTCGGTATGGAGCATGCGCTAAAAAGTTTAGGCATCGAATTGTTTCGAGCAAAGGTCGGAGATCGTTATGTCATGGAAATGCTCGAAGAAAAAAAAGGCATACTAGGCGGCGAAAATTCGGGACATATTATTTGTCTAGACAGAACAACTACCGGCGATGGTATTGTGGCAGCTTTACAAGTCATGGCTGAAATGAAAACCAGCGGTAAGACGCTGCATGAACTTAGGTCTGGTGTATGCATGTATCCTCAAGTTCTGATTAACCTGAGGACCGATATTAAAATCAACCCCGATAATCACGATAAAATACAAAAAGCGGTTAAAGATGTCGAAAAAATATTGGGTGCTAACGGTCGAGTCTTGCTAAGAGCGTCAGGAACCGAGCCTTTGATTCGTGTAATGGTCGAAGGAGTCGACGAAGCATTGGTGAATAAATGCGCCAACCAATTAGCGGATGAGGTCAAGAAAGCAATCGATGCTTGAACAAGTTTCGATAAGCATATATCATACGCAGCTTAATTTTGGATGGAGAGGGAGAAATTATGCGTCAAACACTCGTGGCTGGTAACTGGAAAATGAATGGTTCTAAAGCGACCACAGAATCGTTATGCAAAGCCATCATTGCCGGACTTAACTCATCCGACACCGGGATCGTAGTTTGTGTTCCTTATGTCTACTTAGCCGATGCTGCCAAATTAACGGAAGGCACTCCTCTTGATCTTGGCGCACAAAATGTTGCTGATCAAAGCTCAGGCGCATATACCGGAGAAATCTCGGCATCCATGCTGAACGAATTTAATTGTAAATATGCGATCGTCGGTCACTCCGAGCGTAGGACTTATTACGGCGACACCAACGAATCGGTCGCTTCACGATATTCTCAAGCGCAACAAGAAGGGATCATCCCTATATTGTGTGTTGGCGAAACATTAGAACAGCGTGAAAACGATCAAACATTTAGCGTCATCGATGAACAGCTCGATGCGGTTTTAAATGCGGCAGGCATTGAGTCTTTTGCTAAAGCAGTCATAGCTTATGAGCCAGTATGGGCCATCGGTACAGGAAGAACCGCCTCTGACGAGCAAGCGCAAGAAGTACATCAATATATTCGTCAAAAGTTCGCAGCTAAAAATCAAGCCATTGCCGATCAACTGCAAATTTTGTATGGCGGCAGTGTTAAGCCGGACAACGCTAAGGGCTTATTTGCAATGCCTGATATCGATGGCGGATTAATCGGCGGCGCATCATTGGATGCCGAAGGCTTTTTGAAAATATATCGCGCATCTAAATAATCAAAGCAAAATAACCATAATAAAATGTATCAAGTTATCATAGTCATTCATGTATTATTCGGACTGGGTATAATCGGTTTGGTCTTAATGCAGCAAGGTAAAGGTGCCGATGCCGGTGCCGCGTTCGGAAGCGGTGCATCGGGAACTTTATTCGGCGCACAAGGCTCAGCATCGTTTTTATCGAGAGCCACTGCAATTTTAGCGACTTTATTCTTTGTGACAAGTCTTTCTCTTGCAATGTTGAGCGGTGGTAGTAAAGCCGCGAAAGACTTTTTTGATGACACAGAAACCGAAGAGGCTTTCGATATACCGTTAATGAGTAAAGAAGCGGCACCGGTTGCTGTACCTTCAATATCGGCCGAGACACCTGCTATCGAGGAAGAATCAAAAACGGTTGAAGCAAAAGAACAGCCGGAAGCCGAAATAAACGAGTAAAAAACTATCAGCCGATGTGGTGAAATTGGTAGACACGCCATCTTGAGGGGGTGGTGACGCAAGTCGTGCCGGTTCAAGTCCGGCCATCGGCACCAAATTCAAGTTCGGGATAGTCCGGACAACTCCAAAAACCCGCAAGTTACAAGGCTTAGCGGGTTTTTTATTGTCCGAAGAAATCCCGCTAATACTTTTTGCGCAGGTTCTGGAAGAGTCACGGCGTTACGAATGGATCACTATGCGGTAGTAGTTGAAAACACCCATCACTACCGGAAACACTTATTAATCTAAAATGAATTGTTGTCTATGGGTAAATCGCCGGTTTCGGCATATCCGTGTCAGGGTTGGTCAGAGTTTTAAGGCGTGATCGATGACTTTGACGGTCTCGGGATGTCAGTTCCCGTGCGTCGGCCTGATATCGATCGAAGAATTTTCGGCGCACATGCGCCCAGTAAGCCAGTTCGACACAGGCAAGACGATTCGGGATGCGCACGCGCCGTCGCAAGCAGGGCTTTGTAGCCACTGTTGTCATCGACCAGCAGGTGAACGTTCCAGTCTTGCAGAAGCTGCCCGGCATGCCGGCCACTTCGGCCGGCTTGGTAGTTGAAGACGAGGATCTTGGGGTCGGGTTGCAGGTCGTTGCTGCGATAAGCCCATAGATAGGCTTTCTTGGTTTTGCCGTTGCCGGGATCCAGTTGCGAAACGGGGGTTTCGTCGGCATGCAAGCTATCGCGTTGCAATAAGTGCCAGGTTAAACGATCGGCCAAGGGCTCCAGGGCGACGCCGAGGCGTCCGACCCAATCGGCCAGTGTCGAGCGGGACAAGATCACACCGCTGCGGGCGGCGATCTGTTCCAGTCGGTACAACCTAAAAAGAGCAGTTTGAGGCTTTACCAAGCCGGTGAAAGTGTTGTAGACCTTTCATGCTTCGACTACTTGGCTCAGCACAAACGGTCTTCACACATGTCGACTGCTCTTTTTTGGTACAAGGGCAAATGATCGAGGAATTTGCCGATCAGCACCCAGGTCAGTAAACCCAATGCCGCCATACCCCATTGATCACTGCCGGGGAAATCGGCGCCGCAGTGATGGTTTCGCAAGTCCGGCAGGCATATTGTGGGCGGATATGACGATGGACAAAGAGTTTGGTCGGCTCGACGTCCAGTTGTTCGGTGACGTCTTCGTCGATCTTGACCAAGTCCTTGCCGCATTGATCTCAAGTACAGGATTCGGGTTCGTGGCGGTGCTCGATGCGGGGGTAAATGATCCGGTAAGGGCTGGCGTCCGGCGCACGGACGTTTAGGGCGAACCGCGCCGTATCATGCGCCGGGACGTCTTGAAACTGCTCGACCTCAGCTTAGATAGCGGCAATGTCGGTATCGAGAGTTTCCTCGAACACGTCGCGTTGCAGTGGTGTCAGTCCTTCGCTCTTGATGAAGACGCCTTGACACAGCCAGACCCCATTGCTGTCCCACGGCAACAATTTCAAACGATTGCCGGCGCGATTGCGGAAAATAAACGCTGCCCCGGCGCATAGCGCATGGCCTAAGCGCTGTTGCAAAATCACCGACAAACCATCGATGCCCCACCTCATATCGAACGCTAGTCAGATTTGCGCCGGACTCTCAATCCAGCCAGATATTGCAACAACTCCCCGAGCCAATCCGGCGATACACTGCCTGATATTCCCAAAACGTGGCCTTGCGGCCAACGCAATGATAATAACGCCGAGGCCGTCGACTCCGATTGCAACCGTACCGGTATCAATGCAGGCGCATCGGAGTCCGCTGGCTTGCCAGGCTTCGATGTGATGTTTCTGTCTCTCCGATAAATACCATGTGCTCTCCCTGTGGAAAAATTCTGAGGATAACCGTGGCTGCGAGGGATTTTAGATGGTGACGTTGGAAGCTTACGCGATTAATTAACGTTTTTCTAAAGTGATCTTTCTTGTCAAAAGAGACGAGACGTTAGTCGATTCGCATAAGGATGAGCTGATTTAAAGCGGATTAAGTCAAATCGCGCATTGATATTAGGGAGGTGTGTTAAATCCCTTAATTTTAGATGGGTGACTTAACTGGAGACTATTTGTTTACGCTTTAAGTTATTGAGCCTAAATCAAAAGAATATTATTGGCATAATGTATGCTTTATTAAAAAAGAATGCGAAAGCATTTTTTGAACAGCCCTGGGTGAGGTCTTGAAGGTGCTGTTTACTGAACCAGAGTCTGATTAGAGCGAAATGGTATTTGCGTTAGATAAAAGGAAATAAGAGTCAGGCATTAAGGATGTATTGCTGGTAGGGCAGGATGTCCTAATTCCAATTGCCACAGCCGCCGTGAGGCGGGGTCGGAAAGCCTAGGGGTCTGGCGTGAAGCCAGATAGCCGGGCCGCCTCTGTGGGCGATGGAGAGCTAGTGCACCGGGTGCAATACCGGGTGGCTTGGTTGTATCGTCCGAACATTAATTTATTTATTTTGAAGGAGTTGATTTATGAATCTAAAAACCAAAATGGCTGCATCCCTGATATTGGCAGCAAGCGCTTCTATGGCACAGGCCGCCACTTACAATGTGTCTGCAGTATTTACTGACGGTGGGGTTCAGGAAGTAACCGTATTCGATGGTAACTTCGACTGGGACGGCTCTACTGTTAGCAATTTCTCGGGTTTTCTGTCTGAATCCATGTTTGCTTGGAATGGAACCGAGTTCGATTCGAACGGGACCGCCGCTGGTGGTATGAATGCAGCCGGTTACACGGGTGAAGTATGGGCCAAGCCCGGTGGATATGCCGATAACGAAGCGCCGTTGCTGCATTTGACCAATCAACTGGCTAGCAGTACTTCCGGCAACTTAGTGACAGTAAGTACATTTTTGCAAAATAGTACTGATGTTGTGAATGGGGGCGGTTATAACGTGATTGGTAATCCTATGGCCTATGGCACCTTTGATGGTAACCAGCGAAATGACAACGCTTTTTTTACCTTGGTGTTTGATTCCACAAACATAACTGATACTTCGGCAACTGTAGGCCAAATGGTCTACGGTGACATGACTGCTTTGGGCATGATGGGGCCTATGCTGACCGGTCCAATGGGTATGACTGCATTCCTCGGTGGAGGCTCTATGGGCGGTGCGCCATTATCCTTGGAGATCTCGGAGGTTGCAGCCGTTCCCGTTCCCGCTGCTGCCTGGTTGTTCGGTGGCGCTTTGGTTAGCTTGTTCGGTGCAAATCGTCGTAAGTCTGTATTGCCTGCATAATCTTTATGGCAAGCTTGTTCTAGCCGGATTTAGGTAATCAGTTTTATGAGGAAAATGTGTTGGTTACTTGGTAAAGGTTAGCAAGGAAGAATTTGAACAAGGATGTTTGTATCGATTTTGGAAGCTTATTGAATAGAAGTTTGCATTGGTAAGAGAAAAACATGAATAAAAACAATGTTTTATTAAATTTTGTCAAGGTGCTATTGTTGATGGTCGCTATTATGGGGTCTTCATCTTTTGCTTCTGTTGTAACCTATAAGGTAACAGGGGTGTTATACGAGCCCGCGACCCAGCCTAATAATACAAATTTTGTTGGCAGCTTTGACTGGGATGGATCGGTTGTGTCCAATCTGCAAGGGGCAATGAACTCATCCATGTATGAGGTGGATGATGTTAATCCGGATTTTAAAAAGAGTTTTCCACTGTTGCATCTTAATTACCAATTAGCGCAAAGCACTGAAGGGGATATTGTAACTGCTAGTGTTTTTTTAAAAAATAGCACGGATGTTTTTTATGGTGGAGGCTATCAGAGCGGAGATGTTTTTCGATATGGCACACCTTTTTTTGAATCTAATACCGAGGTTATCAATAGCAATGCCTATTTCACATTTTCGTTTGATAAAACGACAATGGCAGGCATAGTTCAAAGTATGGTTTATGGTGACTGTACTGCGGGGGGGATGATGGGTGAGTTCTGTATGACCGGGCATAGTCCGGCAACGAATAGTTTGGGTCAAAATATTCCATTCGGGTCTATGGGGGCATATCCTTTGTCGCTGGAGATCGCAGCTGTACCACTTCCGTCCGCAGTTTGGCTGTTTGGTAGCGCTGTGATGGGGCTGATGAGGTTTAACCGTAAACGCGAGTTGTTTGCGGCATAATCGTTAAATATATTGTGTATTGGAATGCGATTTATTAAGAAAAATGGGAGGGGTTTGGGAGTTGATTTATTTGACCAACTTAGTAAAGGCGTTATTGAAGCCAGTGTTTCTGGATCGAATAGCCGTTTATGGTTTATTAAAGATTAGAGGAAAGTATTCAGATCCCCTCCGCTATTTCCCAAATTCCGGTTTAAGAAGTCCTTCACATCTGCTGTTGCTTACCGGTTGCCAAAAGCTGGAGTATTTCATACCGCATTCCCAAGCAAGGTGCTTGGGAGCGAGCGAAACGCATGGTGTCGGATATACGTAGTTTTACCGGGAAGATGTTTTCTTGAAGCATGATTTTTGGCGCGATTTTAATGACATATATATTGCTGTAATTTACTAATGCCGCGGTGTCCGTGGCGTTTTGGCTTAACTTGGCTTTATTTGAGCAATCTTTGCCAGCCCTGATCAAGCTTTGCAATGCTTGTCCCTTCATTCCTAGTGCATTGAGTTTTAGAGAGAAACACCCTTACATGTCGAGTCCACTGTCATCAGAGAAAATCGAATTGGCTCGTATAGCTGCCGTCAAGTCAAGCTATACATCGGCTTTTGTGCGTCCGCATTTGACTAAGCAACAAGCGCTTGTTCGTGTCATTGATAGCTGCATAGTTTTGACCTCTTTATGGCTGGCGATGCTGTCACTTAACTTAATTTGGCCGGGTGAATACGATTGGAACGATATATATCTCACCTACGGCTTTAGCGGTTTATTGCTTTATCAATTTTTCGCGGAATATAACGAGGTTTACTACAACTGGCGCGGAGCTGGGTTCGCTCATCAGCTATTTCGTATTGCCGGCTCCTGGTTGTTAACTTTGGTAGCCGTGGCCACTTTGCTGTTTTTTTCCAAAACCGCAAGCGATGCATCCCGGTTGGCGATCGGTATTTGGTCGACTATCTCGCTGTTGTTGCTAGCGGTTTTTCACGCAGCCTATCATTATTTGACCCGCGTTGCCTCGCCAGCCGAATGTCATTCCTTGTCGGTGGGCGTTGTGGGTGCTAATGCGCTCGGGCAGCGTTTGGAGGGTACTTTTTCCAATATGCCGGGTTTGGGCTACCGATTTTCCGGTTACTATGACGATCGGAAATTGGAAAGTAATAGACGGTTGTCCTGCGATCCGGAAAAATGGCGAGGAGATCTAGATTGTTTATACGAGGATGCCCGGTCGGGAAAACTTGAAGCCATATTCGTTACCTTGCCGATGGCGGCTGAAAACCGCGTACGCGACATATTGGAGAAATTGGGCGATACCACGGCTACAGTATTTTTTGTGCCCGATCTATTTGCGTTTAATTTGGTTAGTTCGCGTTGCGTGATGTTGCAAGGCATTCCTTGCTTCAGCGTATACGGCTCGCCTTTCGATCAGGAGCCAATGGATGGCATGTTGAAGCGGGCAGAGGATATTGTATTATCCACGCTGATTTTGTTCCTGATTGCGCTGCCGATGGTTCTTATTGCGATCGGGGTGAAACTTAGCTCGCCGGGGCCTGTTATTTTTCGGCAAAGACGTTATGGAGTGGACGGGTCACCTATCGATGTCTGGAAGTTTCGTACTATGACGGTGTGCGAGAATGGTCCGACGGTTACGCAGGCAACACGCAACGATCCGAGAATCAAGCCCTACGGCGCTTTCTTACGCCGCTATTCCTTGGATGAATTACCTCAGTTTGTTAACGTGTTGCAAGGCCGTATGTCCATTGTAGGTCCCAGGCCGCATGCGGTCGCGCACAACGAGTTCTATCGCAAGGAAATATCGCAATATATGTTACGACATAAAGTTAAGCCCGGTATCACCGGCTTGGCTCAAGTCAGCGGTTGTCGAGGCGAAACCGATACGATTGGGAAAATGGAGAGTCGCGTGGCTTATGATTTGCGCTATATCCAAAGCTGGAGTTTGCTATTAGATCTAAAGGTGATTTTGTTAACAATTGTTCAGGTGTTTAGAGATCCTGATGCATACTGAGCGTTGATAGCGATCGATTTGAGTTAAATTCAGCACCTGTCTTGTCTGGGAGTAGGTGGCGAGGTTACATGCAAGACTTTTCGGTGGCTCGCGGTTTACCGATAAAAATGCACGACTAAAGCTTACATCGCGCCTTTGTTGAGGTGCGCGAACCTAACGCGATTATGAAGAAGCTTTTTCACTCCGTAATATGAAAGTGCCTTCGGGTTAGATAAGGGGCGATTACTCGCCGGTCAGGACGCTGTGAACCCAATACCTAAATTATCCAAGATAGTAAAACATAGTCAATCTGCTATGGAATCTAGGTGCTGTACCTTTGACGGGACCCGGGTGCCGAATTTAGATTTGCGATGGTATGTCCAGAAATTGTGCCAACAAAGTTTCAAATTGCAAGATTTGCTAAAAGAGTGTGGCATATCACGCAATGCGCGGCATATCCCATATTTAAAGCGGTTTTGAATTTAGCTTAGAGTTCTAAAAAACGTTGAAGAAACAAAAGTAAATATATATGGCCTCAATTTTGCTTAACTCTTAGGATAAAAAAGAAAGTGTGTCGCTGGTTATTTGTTGTTGGAGTTCGTTTTAGGTAATCCCGGCTCTTTAAAACAGAAATGGCATGATGTTTGAGTAAAACAACATCAACGACATATCCGTTTGGTATGAATGGATTGAAAGTCATGGTGAAAGAGCGCTGTTCACGCTACCTAAAACGGTCGCGAAATCTAGCCGTTTGGCGGCTTATTAAAAAATTAATTGTTTGAAAGTATTTAGGTCAATAGTGAATCGTTTATTTGTTTTACCGGGTTCAATTCGAAACTGGTCGGCTACGTTTTTGTGTCTGTTTAGCGTATTCGTCGGGTCAGTTGCGGTTGCGGATAGTAGTTATCTAATCAATGCGGGGGATAATCTCAGAATCGATGTCTGGCAGGAAGAAAACTTGCGCGCTGAAGTGATGGTGTCACCGGACGGTACATTTTCTTTTCCCATAGTCGGTACCATACCCGCCGCGGGCAAAACCATAGATCAACTGCAGACGCTTCTGCGTGAACGGCTTGAAGTGTATATACCCGGGCCGGAAGTTACGGTTTCTTTGATGACCGTAGAAGGCAATACCATATTCGTTATCGGAGAGGTTGCTCGCCCCGGTCCATACATGATGATCAAAGACTTGGATGTGATGCAGGCGCTTAGCATGGCTGGCGGGTTAACCCCTTATGCCGCAAAAAACGATGTGCATATACTGCGCAAAGATTCGAGCGGGCAACCTTTATCTATTAAGTTTCGCTATGGCGACGTAGAGGACGGTGACAATTTGGAGGCCAATATTCGGCTTCAAAGCGGCGACACCATCATTGTCCCTTAATACTGCAAATTACAGATGCTCAGTGATGGGAGAGTGTGGCTTGTCGTTTTGTTTGGGCTTGGTCTAATGCGCATGGCTACCGCAGATCAGTGGAAAATTACGGGGGCTTTGGATCAAGGGTTCGAGTACAACGATAACATCGGTCTGCGCGTCGACAAAACGCCTGCTTTCGGTTATTTATTGCGGCCCAGCGTTAAAGCAGAGTGGAACACTGCCTTGATGAAAGTGGTTATCAGCGGTAGCGGCGATATTCGCCGTTACGATGACACACAATGGAATTGCGACAACTTTACCTTAGGTGCGGATCAAAGTTATACGCAACGGCGACACGTTTTCTCGCTAAACGCCGGTTATTCCCAAATCTGTAGTTATGCACAACAAGCTAGCGACACCGGCATATTAGTGCCGAATAACCAGTCCGAAAGTTTAAATCTGTCGCCGAACTGGAGTTGGCAAGTAACGCAGCTAGACCGCTTGAGTCTGAGTCCAAGCTACTCGCAAACCAGCTTCAACGATTTTGGTACCGGCAACAACAATGAGATCAGCAACAATTTTCGCGATAACACAAGTTACAGCGTCAACTTGTCGGAGTTACACGAATGGACCCGGCGCTTTTCTTCCAACGCCAGCATATTTTTCTCGCATTCGGAATTCAGCAGTTCCGGCAATGCATTTAATCAAGGCACATCCAGTCAGATTGTTTTCGGCGGTCAACTAGGCGGTCAATATGCCATAACACGTAAGTGGAGCATTAATGCAGGCGCTGGCGGGCGTTGGGTGCAATCGCCCGGCGCATCCGCTTCGGGCGGTAGCGGCGATCTCCTATTCGGGGAAACCTTTAACGTCGCCATCAATTACAAAGGTAAGTTCGATACTTTCGCGGTCAATTTTTCCCGTTCTGTAAGCCCCAGTGCTTTCGGACAAATTCAGGATGTCAGTTCATTCGGAATGCAATACGGCTACGAAATCAGCCGCGAATTATCATTCAAAGCCAGTGGAAATTATTCCGAAAACCAAGCGGTCGGACAAAGCCAAACGCAGCTAGAGCAAAAACTAAGTTTCTACAATGCCTCGGCAGAACTGGCCTGGAAATTCGCGCGAGAATGGCGTCTTACTGCTAGTTATCGCTACCAAATGCAAGACTTAGCCGCCGACGGCGCGCAGATTAGCTCGTTTCTTTCCGGAGTGCGCGACTCCAACGCCGTCATGATTCATCTTAACTATAACTGGGACGGCTTGCGCGACTCGCGCTAGGTCAACTTGAATAAATACCTATGGAAGAAGAAAACGTCAAGAGCATTGCCGAATACCTTGAGGCGCTTAATCGACGCAAGGGGCTGATTTTAATATCATTTTTACTAGTCGGATTTCTTGGCTTTGTATTAGCGATGAAGTTGCCCCCGGTGTATCGTTCGGCCGCTACTATCTTGATCGAGGATCAACAAATTCCTCGCAGCATGATCGAGTCCACCATTACCGATTTTGCCGACAAGCGTATTCAGTTAATCAAACAACGGGTAATGACGCGGGATCGCATATTGTCCGTCATCGAGAAGCATAAAGTATATCTGGATGATCGCGACAAACTGGTATCCAGCGAACTGGTCAAGCGCTTTATGGAAGACGCCGAAATCGAAACCATTTCCGCTAATGTGCTCGACCCGCAACGTGGCGGCGGCAAGGCGACAATTGCCTTTACCATAGCCTTTAGCGATAGGAGTCCGTTATTGGCTCAGGCAGTCGCCAACGAACTGGTCAGCCTGTTTTTGGACGAAAATACCCGGGCAAGAGCGCAGCGTGCGGCCAAGACTACTGAGTTTCTAGGCGCCGAGGCCGATAAGCTGAAAGCCGAGATTGGCCTGTTTGAAACGAAAATCATGGACTATAAGGAAAAGTACGCGAAAAGTCTGCCTGAAATGCTGCAAACTAACCTAGCTGCTTTAGATAGAGCAAAAGAATCGCAAAGGCAAACCGAAGGCGACATTCGTATTGCTAAGGACAGAATCGTGTATTTGACCGATTCCTTGCGCCAAGCCAAAGACGAGGTGCCCGCGGCACAAGCCGGCAAACCGATGAGTAAAGACGAGCAGATCAGACTGTTGAAATCGAAGTACATTCATATTAGCTCGCTCTATACAGATAAGCACCCGGATGCCGTGCGGGTAAAGCGACAAATTCTAAATCTCGAACCTAGCTTTACCGGCGAATCCAGCGACCTGGATGTGTCGGAAGAATTGAAGCGAGCGGAACGGGAGTTGATTTTGCTGCAAGACAAGTATGCAGACGGCCATCCCGATGTTGTCAAACAGCAAAAGCGGGTTGAAAAACTTAAGCAAAATGAAAAAGAAGCCGCCAGTCAGACGATTATTTCAGAACTAGATACACAGCAAGGCAATTCGCTGTACATCAATTTAAACAATCAACTGCGTGCGACGCAAAACGAACTGGAGTATTTGCTGAGCAGAAGAGTCGAGCTAGAACAAAACATAAAAGAACTGCAAGAAAACATCGATAGAACGCCGATAGTAGAGAAGGACTATCTGGAAATGCTTAGGCAGCGACAGATTAGTTTGGAAAAATACGCCGAAATAGAAGCCAAACACAGAGAGGCTAGGTTGGCGCAAACCCTGGAAGAAGAGCAAAAAGGCGAAGCCTTTACTCTAATCGAACCGCCGATTGCGCCCGATAAACCCGATAAGCCTAACCGCAAAAAAATTATCGCCCTGGGGCTGGGAGCAGGGTTGGCTGTTGGTTTTGGCCTGACTATTTTGCTGGAAATGTTATACGAAGTCATCCGCGGCGCTAAAGGCCTAGAGCGCGTGACGGGCATGCCGCCTATCGTGGTCATACCCTATATAGACACGCCGCAGGATATCGCGCGCCGACAAAAACAAAAAAAACTGATCTGGTTGCTTGTTTTGCTTGTGGCGGTGCTGATGGTCTTGGCTACCCATTTTTTTGTCATGCCCTTGGAGATGATTTGGACGATAGGACTAGCGAAATTAGGGCGGCTATGAGAATGAGTTGGCGGTTAAGGATGTATTTTTAAATTGGCTTCAGACTGATGTCTGTCGGTTCATTAATTGATAAGCCAGTATTTAAACAGGTTAATTATTCAGGTCCCTGCATTTAAAACAAGCTGGAACTTTGCCTCCCCCTTTGAAAAGGGGGTATTTAAATAATCTCCCCTAACCCCTTTTTTTCAAATAGGGAGATTGAATATTTACTAAACAGGAACTCGTTTTGACTAAAACCCAACAACACGCATTTTCTTCCATTAAATACACCCGTACCCGCAGTGTTGCGGTAAGCCCGGATGTGATGCGGGAACGGCGCTTGGTTATGGGCTTACGAAACGACCCGCATGCCGACGTGTTTCGCTTGCTGCGCACGCAAGTATTAAAACAATTGCGAGAGAACAATTGGACCAGTCTAGCTGTGGTAGCACCGACCGCCGAATGCGGCAAAACCTTTGTTACCGCGAATCTCGCTATCGCATTGGCGATGGAAGTCAATCAAACCGTATTGGTGGTCGATGCCGATCTGCGTAATCCGCAAGTCGCTTGGTATTACGGTTTGGATATAGAAAAAGGCCTGCTGGATTATCTGCAGACCGATGTTCCGGTCGAAGATTTGCTAGTAAACCCGGGTTTCGAACGTTTAGTTGTACTGCCCGGTAAGCATACCACCTCCGTGTCTTCGGAGTTGTTGTCCTTGCCTAAAATGACAGCCTTGGTCGAAGAACTCAAAAATCGCTACCAGTCGCGCATCGTTTTGTTCGACCTGCCACCACTATTGAGTTCCGACGACGCCCTGTTATTCATGCCGCATTTCGATGCTGCATTATTGGTAGTGGAAAACGGCAAGTCCAGTCCGGAAGAAGTGCAGCGATCGCTGGCGATTTTAGGCGAAACCAATCTGGCCGGTACGGTATTGAACAAGGTGAACGGGGCGGTGTTCCCCAGATATCGATATGGCTTGGGGGTCAAGAATGCATAAGCGTCTGAAAATGTTCGGTATCGATTTCGATGCCTTGACCATGCCGGAAGCGGTTGCCAAGGTGTTGCTATGGAGTGAGGAGCCCGATTATCGTTGCCGCTATTTGGTAACACCTAATGTCGATCATGTGGTCAAATTTCAGACGGATCAGGCCTTACGCGCAGCCTACCGAGATGCCGCCATGGTTACCGTAGACGGGAAACCGGTATTGTGGGCCTCGCGGTTACTTGGCAAGTCGCTACCGGGCCTGGTAGCCGGCAGCGACTTTTGTCCGGCATTGTTCGATGCAGCCAAAACTAAACCTGGGTTGCGCGTGTTTTTATTGGGTGCGGCAGAAGGGGTCGCGGTTAGAGCTGCAGAGACTATATCAAGGCGCTGGCCGTGGGTAACCGTTGTTGGTTGTTACAGCCCTCCGATGGGTTTCAATGCGCAATCTGCGGAAAACCGGCAAGTGCTCGACATGATCAATCAAGCCAAGCCGGATGTTTTGCTTATCGGCCTTGGCGCGCCGAAGCAAGAAATTTGGGTGCATGCCATGCAAGACCAATTACAGGTAAAGGCGGCGTTATGTATAGGTGCGACAATCGATTTTCTTGCAGGCGAGAAGATGCGTGCGCCAAAATTTTTACGCACGTTGGGTTTGGAATGGCTGCACAGAATGTTAAGCGAACCAAAGCGCTTGGCCGGTCGCTATTGGCATGATGCCAAAGTTTTTCCAAGGTTGGTATTACGCGAATTCATAAACAAAACCCCAACTTGAGTAGATTTTAAAAATAGAAATGCAAATTGAAAGTAATTATTCAGTCCCTCGGCAATTATCGTTCCCACGCTCTGCGTGGGAATGCCTGAGTAATTACCGCTCCAGCGGTACGAGACGCTAGAGGTTCTTGGTCTTCATTTCCATGCTAGAGCCTGGGAACGATAGGGGGAACGTGAATAATTTCATCCCAAGCATTGGAACGATAGGCTGGTAATTACTTTGTGAGGATACATGCTTAAATATTTAAGATTTCGAATATTTACAGTGTTATTAGGCCCGTTCTCTAATCTATTGAGAAGAAGGCGAATGGCGGAATTTGAAAAGATTTTTAAACCAACTGAGGGTATGAAAATACTGGACCTTGGCGGTCAACCGGCTATTTGGGATTCGGTAACAGCAGCTCTTTCGATAACGTGTGTCAATCTACCAGGCGTCGCCAAAACAGACTATCCTACGCATCACAGTATTACCTATCGAGATGGCGATGCATGCAGCTTGCCTTATTTTAAAAAAGGAGATTTCGATCTGGTTTTTTCCAATAGCGTGATTGAGCACATTGGAAATCATGAAAAGCAACGGCAATTTGCTGCCGAAGTGCAGCGTTTATCGGATAACTATTGGATACAAACGCCAAGTATTTATTTTCCAATTGAAGCGCACTGCGGCATGCCTTTTTGGTGGATATATCCGAAAAAACTGCAACAGTTCTTCTTGGCGAGATGGTCTAAAAAGTTACCGGCATGGACTGAGATGGTAGCGAATACTACTGTATTAAAAAGCCGGCAATTAAGGCAGCTTTTTCCGGGCTGTAGCCTAAAAACCGAGTGGATGCTTTTTCCAAAATCCACCATTGCATATGTAAAAAAATCAAAACTGCCGACCTGTACTTATGCAGTATTAAATCCGGAAGCAAAATGAGATTACGAGTATGAATAAAGTCTTTAGCATCAGCGACTCTGAAATAGATTTTGTAAAGTCATTCGCTTCAAAACTATGGATGCTTGCCATTCTCATTCTTTTTATGATGCCATTATCTTCAGCATCTGCCTGCGATGCCCCGGTAGGGCGTTTCTGTGTCGATTTTTACAATGGCAAGAATTTTAATACCAAGCCATTGGTTACGCGAAAAGCCCCTTTTATTAAATATAACTGGAAGAATCGGAGCCCAGCGCGTCGCGTGCCGCATGATAATTTTTCTGCTCGTTGGCGAGGCCAATTCGACTTTAAGGAAGGTCCATACGAATTTCGTGCCATTGCCGATGATGGTGTTCGAATTTTTATTGACGGTAAGCTGATTCTTGATCATTGGCAAGACGCAGCAGGAACAGAATATCGTGCCGTGGTTAATCAAATTGCCGGTAGGCATCTAATTGAAGTTGAATATTTTGAAGCGACTGGCAGCGCTCGCCTTGAGGTAGCCTGGAAAAAGGTGGAGGCAGTATCGACAAAATCTCCCCTTGTAGTTGCGCCTAAAGAAACAGCCTTAGCTGAAGCTGACAACGTTGCCCCAACAATTCCAATAGCAATATCTTCGGCAGGCAATACCTCATCGCCGGATATTGCAACAGCACAAATAATTACAACGCAGCCAGCCAGTACGATAGAGCCAACCTCAAATGAAACTTCATCGTCAAACACAACAGCGGAAACTATTTCTGTAAAGACTGCGTTGGCGAAAGGTAAGACCCATAAGAATCTTGAAAACAACCCGCTGTCAAAGCGTATTGGCAACAAAGCGCCAATCGGTGTAAACCTTTCAAACTTTAGTTACTACAGTTCGACCGTTCCGTTTAAAGACTTGATGATGCAAAACGGGGGGCTCAACGTGCTAAAACAAGGAACTAACGACCCTTGCCCGGAACAACCTACATTAAGTCAAGACGGTTATCCGAGTTCATTGCCAAATGGATGCGTCATTAGGATATGGAGTGTTTTTCATATTCCTAAAGATGATTTCTGGCCAACCGGTACCCCACCTTATCAGCCAGGACGCTATATACTGCTTTATCAAGGTCATGGAAAAATAAAGCTTGGCTGGGATGCTAAAAATGTCGTTTATAAAAACGGTGGGCGCATCGAATTTGATGTACTAAAGCCTAAAGACGGTATTCAAATCCTAATAACAGCGATGGAATGGAATGATCCCATCAGGGATATGCATATCGTACATAGTAATGATGAAGCAACATTTAGAGAACAGCCCTTTAATGAAAAATGGTTGGCGTTACTAGAGCCCTTTCAAGTGCTTCGCTTTATGGATTGGGGTGCGGTCAGTCTAAATAGATCAGTTTATTATGCACCTGCCACCGCTCATACAACGCAGAGTATTACTTTGCCGGAATCGGCGCCCGCTCAGGATAATGTGTACGCCAATATGGTGGCTTTGCTTAATATCAATGGCAAATGGCCGCGTGTTCTGATCGATAGATACGATGGTGCAACCCGTACTTTATTTCTGAAATCACCGATAGAAACGTCAATCAGCGGAAAACAGCCAACGGTCAATATTTATGATTTTCTAAATAGGACTTGGGCGGATCGCGCTCCACCGACTACGTTAGGACAAGGTTCAGCTAAGGGCGTGGCCTTCGAATACATGATCAAGTTGGCAAACACCCTGGATGTCGATCCCTGGCTTACTATTCCCACTGCTGCTGACGATAAGTTTGTTGAAGAATTGGCTCTGTTGTTAAAAAAATTCCTCAAGCCAACATTGAAGTGCTACATCGAATATTCCAATGAAACCTGGAACTTTGGCTTCCCTGGTTATAACTATTCCGAAGCCAAAGCACGTGAACTCAATTTAAGTGGTGCGGCTGTATTTGCAGATGCCTGGCACGCTTATCGTGCTGTAGAGATATTCAAAATATTTAATCGTGTATTCGGCGATGCCGATCTTCACGAAGCGCGGCAGCAAAGTCGACTCGTGCGAGTACTAACTTCACAAACGGCATGGTTAGATCGCGCTAAAAGTGTCATGGATTGGGAAATGCCGAACAATGGCATGCCTACCCAAGGTAACCCTGCTTACAAGTTTGCCGATGCCTGGGCGGTAACGACCTATTTTTACCTGGACAAAGACAAATCATTGGAAACCACCCTAAGCCGAGAAGAATTGTTAGCAGCACAGATCGACAACATCAATAGCTTATTTGGCGATAAGAAAAACCCTGGCCTAATCAGAAACATACTCGCGGAATCCAAAGCCAGGGGATTACAACTGGTGGCTTACGAAGGTGGAACACACTTATTGGCGCCGCAGAATAATGGTGAATTGATCGCAAAAGTGGCTCAAATAAATAAAGACCCTCGGATGAAAGATGTATATAGCGTGATGCTGAATCATTGGAACAAGCTCTATCAAGAGTTCGGTGCCGATTCAGTAGGTGTGTTAAATCATTACTCAGATATCAGCCGATATGGCAAATATGGTTATTGGGGCTTGTTGCAATCTACTTATCAGGATCCTGCGACTGCCCCAAGATATCAAGCGATTAAAGGCTATGTTTCAGCACCTTAATAGATTATTAACAATGGCTAGTTGTTTACTTCACTTTCAGAATTTGGAGTAGTTCTTATTAATCCGAATTGGTTTGCATATCTGGCTCTTTTCAGCTGGCCGCTGGTAACGATCGCCATTTATCAACGTTTGCCCATAGGTAAGGCAACGCTGTGGTCTATTTTGGCTGCTTATTTTCTGTTGCCCGCAGGCACAACAGTAGACTTACCGTTGTTGCCGCCGCTGGATAAGTCGACTATCCCCAATATGGCAGCTTATCTGGTTTGTCTATTTATCAAAGGCAAGAGAGTCCCCTTGTTGCCAAAGGATCGCATCGCACGCTGGTTGTTAGTAATTTATGTGGTTAGTACTTTTATCACAGCGTCGATCAACCCTGAGCCCATTATTGCCGGGCCTACATATATTAAAGGTATGGAGCTTTACGACGCTTTATCCGCCGTGATTAGGCAAGGTTTGTTTATTCTGCCTTTCCTGCTTGGTCTTGCCTTTTTGCGAACGGCGAAGGATCACGAGGATATGCTAAAAACCCTCGCCGTTGCAGGATTGTTGTATTCCTTGCCTATGTTGCTCGAAGTACGGCTTAGTCCGCAGCTACATGTGTGGATATACGGTTATTTTCCACATAGTTTTTTGCAACAAATGCGCGGCGACGGTTTTCGACCGGTCGTATTCATGGGGCATGGCTTGCTGGTGGCTTTTTCTACCATGACCAGCGTGATTGCGGCAACGGCACTTTGGCGAATTGGGCGCCGGGTAAAATGGCTTTCCGGCGGACAAGCCACCGCTTATCTCATGGCGGTGTTGCTGTTATGCAAAAGCATGGCAGCGTTTTTGTATGCTGTTACTTTAGCCCCTCTGGTACGTTATGGAAAACCTAAGCAACAAATTCGGGTAGCTAGCATTCTGGTATTGATTGCCATTTTTTATCCCGTACTTAGAGGTCTGGATTGGTTTCCAAGCCAAATTATTTATGATGCTGCTTCTTCATTTAGTCCCGATCGGGCTCAGTCTTTTGATTTTCGCATTCGAAATGAGGATATGCTTTTAAACAAAGCCAATCAGAGGCCCTTGTTTGGCTGGGGAACTTGGGGGCGTAACCGTGTTTTCCATCCCGAATCTGGCAAAGACTTAAGCGTTACGGATGGTCGCTGGGTAATCACTATTGGCCAGTTTGGCTGGATAGGCTTATTCGCCGAATTCGGTTTATTGGCGCTACCGGTATTGCTGAGTGCTAGAACATTGCGTTATCTAAAAGACCCGCAAGAGGCTGTTGTACTCGGTGCCGTTGCGCTTATCCTTGGTATTAACGTGCTGGACCTAGTGCCCAATAATCCGATGAGCCCTTGGACGTGGTTAGTCGCGGGAGCGCTAATGGGGCGTTACGAACAACTCTTATATAGCAAACGTACTCAATCCGCTGCAAAGCACCATGTTAAATATACTCGTCCGATTCAAGATGAACCGGCGGTTTAGTCCGACAAAAACGATAAATTAAGCAAAGACAACTAGTGACAGAAGAAACCAAGCAAAATTCACTGAAAAATAAATCTATTAAGGCCGTTATGTGGAGCGGTGGCGAGGTTATTGCGCGCCAAGGCATTCGGTTGATTGTGTCAGTATTTCTTGCGCGTCTGTTAACTCCGGAAGAATTTGGTACCGTGGCGCTAATATATATATTTAGCGACATCGCTCATGCCTTTGTCGACAGCGGTTTTTCCGCTGCACTAGGTCAGAGGCAAGATATCACGCATACCGACGAATCAACGGTGTACTGGTTCAGCATTGGGATGGCCGTTATCTGTGCAAGTCTGTTATGGGCTGCATCACCCTATATTGCTGATTTCTATAGGCTGGAGGTATTGGCGCCTCTAATTACAGTTTTGGGGCTTAATATCGTGGTGATGTCACTAGGTAGTGTACATCACCCCTTGTTAACCAAGCGGCTTGAATTAAAGAAAATCACAATTATTACAGCGTGCGCATTATTCATATCCGGTTGTACAGCTGTTTGGCTTGCCATTGAAGGCTTTGGCGTATGGGCTTTAGCGCTGCAACAAGTTACAGAAAGTGTCGTCTCGAGCGTTTTACTATGGGTGCTAAGTGGTTGGCGGCCAGGCTTCGTTTTTAGTCTGGCGTCATTAAAGCGGTTGTTTGGGTTCGGTGGTTTTCTAATGTTGACCAGCTTTCTGGATATTGCCTATAACCGTGCCTATGCGCTAATCGTCGGGAAGGTTTACGGTGTGGGTGATTTGGGATTTTATAATCGAGCCGACAATGCCAGACAAATCCCCATGCAGGCACTTTGGATTTTTTTGTCCAGGGTGGCTTTCCCCATTTTTTCAGCAGCTGCGGGCGATATTGAAAGGATTCGTCGGGGCATGCAATATTCCATTCGTGGGGTGATGTTCATCAATATACCCATCATGCTAGGGCTCATGGTCACTAGCGAATCCGTCATAGTATTAATCTACGGTGACCAATGGATAAGCGCTACGCCTCTATTACAAATTTTATGTTTGGGCGGCATACTGATGCCGTTACATCTTATTAACCTAAACGCCATTAAGGCGATAGGGCATTCCAAAGTATTTTTCAAGGCCGAACTGATCAAGAAGCTAATTGGTACCGGCATGCTGGTTTTTGGGCTGATGTTTGGCATTTTAGGGCTTGCCTGGAGTCAGGTGGCCTATAGCATCATGGGTTTTTTAGTAAATGCTTACTTTAGCGGGCGTTATTTTAATTATGGCCCCTTGCAGCAAGTTTTGGATTTTCTCCCCGCACTCCTGCTGTCCGCAATTATGGCCTGCACAGTATTTGCCATGGGTGAATATTGGCATAACGAATTTATACCTTTGTTGAGCCTGCAGGTTGTTGTGGGAGGCGTCTTTTTTATCATGCTATGCCAAGTATTTAGGCTAAAGGCATACACCGAAGTTCGCACCATGCTTACGCAAGGTTTTGCCAAAAATAAGTCAATCTAATTAAGCATTGTCCATCAACCCATACTATAAGGAAATTTACATGAGTCTACTGAATCTCATCAATCCCGCTAGTTTCAACGACCTAAAGTCTGATACTCAAGGCGTTAAGCCATTTCCGCATTTTTGTATCGATAATTTTTTGGATGAAGCTTTTGCCAATGAAGTGCACGATTCGTTTCCGTCTTATGAAGAATCAAAGACGATGGGCAAGGAGTTCTCGGCCGTTAATGAGAAATACAAGATTCAGATTTGCGATACGACCCGATTTTCACCAGCAATTCTTAAGTTACACCAACTACTAGCATCACCTGAGTTTATAGATATGGTTAGCCGGATGATGGGCATTCCCAATCTGTTGCCGGACCCGGAACTGATGGGCGGCGGCATACACGAAACCAATGCAGGCGGTCGGCTGGATGTACATGTGGATTTTAACTTTATTGAAAAGACGCAATGGCATCGACGCGTCAATATTTTGATTTATTTTAATAAGGATTGGAAAGAAGAATATGGAGGTTATCTGGATTTATGGGATAAGGATGTCAAACATTGTGTGGGTGCGTTTGCTCCCATATTCAACCGGGCCTGCGGATTTGCCACCAGCGAAATCAGTTATCACGGCGTAACGCCTGTGCGTTGTCCTCCCGGTAGAGCGCGGAAATCGTTTGCAGTTTATTACTACACCAAAGAAGCGCCGGCTGGTTGGGACGGTGTCAAGCATTCAACCGTTTTCAAAGCCAGGCCGGATGAATGGCTAAAAGGTCATTTGCTTATGCCAGCAGAAGACACTTTGAACAGTTCCAAGCAGGCTTTTCGCAACCTGAAAAAAACCGTAAAAACAATGATAGGTTAGTAATCTGTTGTTACGTTTGGTCGCATTGCTCAGAGATAAGGAAAATCCAATTAAATTCTGACACATCAGATTAGCGCTTTACCTGAGGAAAGTAGCACATGGAAATGCAAACGAAATAACTTGAGTATTTAACTTCCCTACACTGAGGGGGCTTTTACGACAACCTCCTTTGTACAGGGCTTGATATGTGAACTTCTTTATTTACGAAATAAGCCAGTTATTAGTCCAGCGAGCATAGTGTAATAATTCATGGAATCCCAATTACTTATCGTCATCCTTAACTATCTTGCCACTGAAGTTACCGTGGACTGTCTCAATTCGTTGTCTGTTTGTCCCATGGTTCTAGATGGCAGGGCCAAAGTGGTGGTATGGGAGAATGGCACTGGCTCTGATGCCGTCGATACCTTGCGAGAGGCGATAGACAGTAATCAATGGCAAGACTGGGCCGAATTGCTGGTTTCGTCGAAAAATCTCGGCTTTACTGGCGGAAACAACCGGGTGATCGAGCGTGCTCAGCAAGCAGGCGAATTGCCCGAGTATGTGCTGCTATTGAACTCGGATACGCTGGTGACTGATGATGCTTTGACCAGCTTAATCGATTTCATGAATTGCCATCCGCAGGCGGGGATTGCCGGTAGCAAGCTCTTAACCGAAACCGGGGAACATCAATGCTCGCCGTTTCGTTTTCCCGGCATCGCTTCCGAATTTGATCAGGGCTTAAAGCTGGGTGTGGTTTCGCGTCTACTGTCTCATTGGTGCGTAGCTATGCCACCTCCAGAAGATGAAACCCTGGTGGATTGGGTATCAGGCGCTAGTATGATATTGCGTTCGAAAATGCTGGCTCAGATCGGCTTACTGGATGAAGGCTTTTTTACTTATTTTGAAGACATGGATCTTTGCCAGCGTGCGCATCAAGGCGGCTGGCAAGTATGGTATGTGCCGCAAAGCCGGGTTGTCCATCTGGAAGGCGCGTCCAGCGGCATCGTCAAACGTATTGTCAAACGCCGACCCAAATTCTGGTTTCAGGCAAGGCGGCGATATTTTCTGAAAAACGAAGGTGCTCTGAAAACGTTAGCGATTGATGCCGCATTCATTGTCGGTTTTGCCTTGTGGCGCGTACGTCGCTTTCTACAAAAAAAACCGGATTTTGATCCGCCCGGCATGCTGTTCGACTTTATAAAACAGAGTTCCATCATCCAGGGTACTGAGATCAGGCCTGTGACAAATCCATCAACAATGAATCAGAAAAAGCCTATGCATCAGTTTGCTATCGAACACTTGCTGGTACTGCCGGTGCCATTCCGGCGACAGGGTGATGAACTATTAATTGAAGTCCAAGCTCACCATGGTTTGCATCGCTGGCTTGATGATTTTGAAACGATGGCGCTTGCCGCCGCTGTAATACCAGAAGGTTTGGCTCTCGAAAGGCGAGAGGTGCAATGGATACGCCCCGATCCCGTTATTCTTGAGCGCGTGAAATTGGTGCCTTTGCCTTGGGCCTATCGGCCCGATCAGTTTTTGAGGTTTTTGCCAGATACTATCCGCGTGTTAGATTCGCTTATCCGAGAATCACGTTACTTGCAATTTGCAATTTCGGGTTTATGGGGCGATTGGGCATCAATGGCGGCAGAAATTGCCATTCAGCAAAAACGTGCCTATGCAGTGCATACGGACAATGTCTGTCATGAATATATATTGCGAGCGACTAGCAATCTTGGGCCTATGCAGCGCTGGCGCGCTCGTGTCGATAGTCCATTGATGAAAATCTGGCACAAGCGGCTCATTAGTCAATGTAGTCTAGGTTTGTTTCACGGCATGGATACTTATGAAACTTATAAGATTTGGATGCCCACGGATAAATGCGCGGCTTCGGTACACAATATTCACGACATCCCCGATCAGGATGCCGATACGTCTGCCAACATTTCTGCGTCGGATCAGATTCACATAGTTTATGCAGGGCGCGTTGCGTCTGAAAAAGCGCCCTTGGAGTGGTTGAATGCTATGCAAGCCGTTCAATCGCAAGGCGTAAAATTTAGAGCAACTTGGGCGGGCGATGGTCCGTTATTTAACGAATTACAGCAAGCAATTCAGCTCAATCAATTAGCCGAGATCATATCCCTGCCTGGCTTTATTGCCAGTCGATCCGAGATTGCCAAGTTACTCAAGTTTTCAGACTTGTTTGTGTTTACCCATATCACGCCGGAGTCGCCGCGTTGTCTAATCGAGGCGCTTAGATTTGGTGTGCCCATCATTGGCTATGACAGTGCTTACGCCCGTGATCTTATTGAAAAAAATTCGGGTGGCATATTAGTGCCTCGCCATAATTGGCAATTGTTAGCCGCAGAAATCAATAAATTGGTCAGCAACCCGGAGTTTATTGCTCAATTAAAAATACGAGCTCAGAAAGATGGAGAACGCTTTACAAGTCGGGCTGTTTTTCTAGAACGCTCAGAGTTAATCAAGAGTAATCTTTAAGGTCTATAAGGAATATTTATGCGGTTCTCATATCCTATTTATTTTGTTTATAAAAACAAAACCCATGGTATTACCGATGGTTTAACTGAAATAGATCCCAATGCGAATCCAGAGCGATTTAAAACAGGCGAGGACTGCTGGATACTTCAAACATTTCTTTATCTGAAACAAAAAGGCTATTCCAATATTTATTTAGTGTCTGATATTGTCCCAGGCCAGATATGCGTTATTCACTATTGGGAGTTGGCAACCAAGGATAGGTCATATCGTAGTTTTATTATTGCAATTCAAGCGGATACGCCCTTGGCCCCGCTGGCTAATATTCGAGTTGTGCAAAACAAGCTGCGTTTAGCCTCTAATTTTGATTGTTATATCACTCATTGGCCGCAGCCTGGGTTGATTCCGCGTAACTCCGCGCGCAGCAGCACAATCAAAAATATAGCCTATATAGGGCACCCTGATTATCTAGCCGCAGAGTTTAAGAGCGAATTTTTTAAAGACCAGCTTGCAAAAATAGGCGTCTCACTTTTAATCAAAGAATCGGATTGGAACGATTATTCAAATGTCGATCTTGTTTTGGCAGTGCGAGATATTAGCGCCTTTGATATATCCGGCAAACCACCTAGCAAACTGATTAATGCCTGGAAAGCAGGATGTCCGGCACTAATGGGGCCAGATCCAGCCTATCAACAGCTGCGCAAAGATGACTTGGATTATATCGAAGTTTACTCTGCTGAAAATGCCTATGACGCCGTTCATAGACTGATAGAGAAGCCTAAACTCTATAAAGCCATGCTGAACAGATGCCTGGCTCGATCAGATGAATTTACAATTAAGACTATTTCTAGACAATGGGAGGAATTGTTTTTTGGAATGGTTTCTCTTGAATATGAAAGGTATTTGGACAAACAAAGGGGATTCAAAAAAATAATGCCATTTATGAAGTTTATTGTTCTTGCGATTAAACATAAGGCCGAACGAAAAGCCTTTTTTAGATTGATACATAAACCAGTTGTATAAGAAAGTTATTAAATGAGTGTCCAATTGATTGAGTCTAAGTCCATTTCATCATTTAAAACGGCTAATCGACTAGCTTTCGCTGACGGTTTACGCGGGTTTGCTGCTTTTTGGGTGGTGCTTTACCACATGTCGGAAGGTAAGCATTTGGAACACATCAAATCCTTGATTCCACATTCTATTTATGCGGCTGTTTTCGATGCCGGTCATTTAGGAGTAGGGGTATTTTTTGTGCTGAGTGGTTTTGTCATGGCTTATACCGTGCGGCAAGCAACGGTTAATCGCAGCTACGCGGTTAATTTTTTGTTGCGACGTATGATTCGCCTGACGCCGCCTTATTATTTTGCAATTATCGTTACCCTGGTATTGGCGTTCGTAAAAGGAAAAGCAATGGGGTTACCCTATGAATTCCCAGATATAACACAGTTTTTGGCACACGCATTCTATATGCAGGGCCTGCTATCGATTCCACATTTCAATATTGTTTATTGGACGCTTTGTGTTGAAGTTCAGTTTTATATCGTCTTCGCATTGCTGTTTTTTATCGCCGATAGTGCATGCAGAAGTTTTGACGGCCATAAGGCACGTTCTATCGTGGTGGGCTTGATGGCTGTTATTGCGCTATGTTGGCCGCTAGGTTTGATTTCAAAGCCCCTGTGGCCAGGAGCTTTTTTTGAGTTTTGGTTCAGTTTATTAGCTGGAGTGCTGGTTTGCTGGAGTTTGTTGATGGGCGGTTATTTCAGGTTGTATGCAGTATTGTTTTGTCTAGTTCTGCTTTTTGCCGGCTTAATAAACGCATCTCAACTAACCTTAACCGTCGCTGCGACTGGGTTAGTGATGTCATGTGCCAGCGCCTTCGACCTTATGAATACTTGGTTAAATTGGCGTTGGATACAGTGGTTGGCCTTGATTTCTTACAGTCTTTATCTTTTACATAACCCGATCACAGGCTTGAGCTTTCGCGTCGTTCACTTGCTGATGCCCTCCGGAATAACCGCTGATATCATCGGTATTGCCATCACCTTGGCCTTTTGTCTGATTGGGAGCTATCTGGCGTATTGTCTGATTGAAAAGCCTTGCATTCGCTGGAGTCATGCAATCTCTCTAGGACCTAAATCGGCGCAAGAATATTTGAAAAATGACAAGGATTAATTAATGAATATTGGTGTCGTGGTAATCGGTCGTAATGAAGGCGAGCGTTTGCGCCGTTGTCTGGAATCGATAAATACTTTAAACGAAGTCGCCATAGTGTATGTCGATTCCGGTTCATCGGACGGTTCGGTCGAATTGGCTAACAGTAAACAAGTTACGGTTGTCGAATTAGACTTGTCCACGCCTTTTTCGGCTGCCCGCGCACGCAATGAAGGTTTCACATATCTGCTGAAAAACCATCCAGAAATCCAATATGTTCAATTTATCGATGGCGATTGTACGTTGGCGCCCGGCTGGCTGGACGCAGCGGCCGATACTTTGAAGGTGCAAACGCATTGCGCGGCGGTGGTCGGGCATTTGCAGGAATCCAATCCCGCCGCCTCTGTTTATAACCGTTTGTGCGCGTTGGAATGGAAGTCGCCTGCCGGTGAAATGACGAATTACGGCGCTTTGGGGGGTATCTCGATGATGCGTTCTGAAGTATTTAAAAAGCTGGGTGGCTTCGATCCTAACGTGATTGCCGGAGAGGATTCGGAATTAGGTGTGCGCATGGCGTTGGCCGGTTTTAAGGTAATTAAGATCGATCACCCGATGGGGATGCACGACGCCAACATGCTGCATTTTTCCCAATGGTGGAAACGCGCAGTCAGAGGAGGGCATGCCATAGGTCAAAGGGCTTTTCTCAATGGGCAGTCGTCGGTTATGGATTGTGTGCGGGAACGAAGGAGCGCCTGGTTTTGGGGTATAGGGGTACCCGCATTGATTCTGCTTGCTTTAGTACCGACAAGCGGATGGAGTTTGCTGCTTCTCGCAGGTTATCCTGTTCTTGGTGCGCGGGTTTATCGTTATCGGATGGGGCGCGATGATAGTCGGCAGGATGCTTTGCTGTATGCGTTTTTTATTATCTTGGGGAAGTTTGCTGAAGGCATTGGTTTGCTAAAGTTTTATATCAATAGAATGCGGGCTCGTTATGAAATTATTGAATATAAATAAATCAGGGGGGTAGATGCTAACAAGCATTTGTTTTACATGCCCCTCGTAACCTTCTCCAGATGGGAGAATGAACTGCGTTTGTTCGACTGACACATAAATTTATTTTGATTGACTTACATTGCACAATGATTAATAAAAAATGGAAAGTAGGCCTGCTGGGTGCGGGTTATATCTCAGAGGCACATGCGAAGGCTTTAAAAGCTAATGACAACGTGGAATTGTGTGCCATTTGCGATTTGTCTATCGCCAGGGCGGAAAAAGCCGCTAAAACTTTTGCCATACCTCAAGTATTTTCTTCGTTACAAGCCTTACTGGAGTCTGATGTAGAAGTTGTGCATGTGTTACTGCCGCCGGATGCGCACTTTGCAACGGCCCGGCAGATTCTGGAATCCGGACGTCATGTCTTCCTGGAAAAACCGATGGGTATCAACGCCGATGAATGTCAGCAGTTGGTAGAGCAGGCCGATCTCAAGCAAGTCAAATTGGGAGTGAATCATAATTTTTTGTTTTTACCTTCCTATGAAAAAATGCGACTGCAGGCCAGAGACGGCACGCTGGGGAAGCTCGATCAAGTCACCATAAACTGGTTATACGCTTTTGGCCTGATCAAATTTGGACCTTTCGACAACTGGATATTACGCGAACCACAAAATTTGTTTCTGGAATTGGGACCTCATCTGGTGGCATTTTTGTTGGATCTGGTGGGCCCGTTGGATTATGTGGCTACCGATATTTTTAAGCCCATCGACTTGCCGGGAGGCGCCAGAACTTATCGCCGTTGGCATGTGCATGGCCGCTGCATCGATACCGGGATAGATTTGAATCTGTCAGTGTTACCCGGCTTTACCGACCGTTCCATTACTGTACGGGGGCACGCAGCCACCGCAAAATGTGATTTCGATCGTGATATTTATTGTCGGGACGAACCCAGTGGCGCAGGCGTACATTTTGACAACTTGTTGACGACGGAAAGTCTTGCTTTTCAATACGCCAAAACCGGTGTTATCAATTTCGTGCGCGCCATAAGCGGTAAGTTAAAAAAAAAGCCCTCGGCCGATCCTTATTTCGAGACTATCCATCGTAGCGTGACAACCTTTTATAGCGGGCTGGCCGGAGAAGTTGATTCCAGGCTGGATGGCCGGTTTGGTTTACAAGTTATTCAAGCCTGTGAGCGGATTATCCATCAAGCAAATTTCGAAGCACCCATAGCGAGCGATCAGCCTTGGACCTTGTTACCACCTTTACAAAAGCCGACTGTGTTGGTTATTGGCGGTACCGGATTTATCGGTAAATATCTGGTTCAGGCTCTGGTTAAGAAAGGTCTGGGTGTCAGAGTAGTCACCCGCAGTAAGAACGCAGCTCAAATTGCTCTGGCGGGTTTACCAGTGGAGCTGGCGCAAGGTAACCCGGCTGATGCCTCATTTCTGGATAGCGCCTTGGAAGGGATTGATGTGGTCTATCACTTGGCAAAGACTGATGGCAAAAATTGGCAGGACTATTACACCCAGGATGTATTGGTTACTAAAAATATTGCGGAAAGAGCGTTGGCGTACGGCGTAAAACGCTTCATTTATACCGGTACCATTGATTCCTATTATTCCGCCGATGCGAACGAAGTCATCACTGGCGATACGCCGCTCGATCCAAACATCGAACGGCGTAACCTATATGCGCGTTCAAAGGCAGCCTGCGAAGCCCTTTTGACGGATTTACATAAAAGCCAGAAATTGCCTTTAGTCATTTTTCGCCCCGGCATCGTCATCGGTAAGGGTTGCCCACCTGCCCACTGGGGTGTGGGCATGTTTGAATCTGAAACCCGTGTACAGTTGTGGGGCGACGGCAAAAACAAATTACCCTTGGTACTGGTAGAAGACGTAGCCGAAGCCTTGGCTATTGCATTAGACGCACCCGCTATCGAAGGGCAGATCTTTTTGCTAACAGACCAGCCCATTCTGAGCGCACAGGATTATGTGGATATTGTCTCCAAAGAACTAGGTACAAAATTACGCGCGGAACCTACCCCAATCTGGAAGCTTTATCTAAGCGATGCAATCAAGGAGTTTGCCAAACAACTGATCAAGCATCCGAATGCCCGAAATTCGAGTTATCGGGATTGGGATTCGCGTAGTCACCGTGCGTGTTACGACAGTAGTAAAACTATGACAGTGTTAGGCTGGAAACCGGTGGGTGATCGGGAACTCATGGTTCAGCGCGGCATTGTCGACGCCGTGCAAGCGTTTATGCAGTAGAAATATTCGAAAATTAATAAGCAAACTGTATTCATGACTACTTCCCAACATATCGGCTATTTCATCAACCAATATCCGGCTGTCAGCCATTCCTTTATTCGTCGCGAAATTTTGGCACTTGAAAGCCTCGGTTGGCAGGTGAACCGTTTTGCCATTCGTCCCTCAAAAGGTGGCGTTGTCGATGCGGCGGATCATGCAGAAGCTGAGATAACAAAATTTATCGTCAATACTTCAGCGCTTGAGTTCAGCTCTATCATTATTCGGCAGTTGTCAGGCAATGCCGTAAGCTTCTTTAGGACTTTGATTTTTGCGTTTCGTTTTAACGCGCACCATCAGAAAAATTTGCTAAAAACCCTGATTTGTTTTTTTGAGGCTTGTGTATTGAGCGATTGGGCAAGCAAACAGGGTATCGGGCATATCCATGCACATTTTGGTACCAATTCCACGACCATTGCGATGTTTGCCAAGCGTTTGGGCGGGCCTGGTTATAGTTTTACGGTACATGGGCCGGAGGAATTCGATAAGCCGGAATCATTAGGTTTGCACGAAAAAATCAAGCAGTCCTGTTTTGTGGTGGCGATTTCCTCTTATGGTCGCTCACAATTGAGTCGCTGGGCAGATTTTTCCGACTGGCAAAAGATAAAAATTGTGCATTGCGGTTTGGATGATGGTTTTTTGCGACACCAGTTCAGTCCTGTTCCGGTGGAACCCAGGCTAGTTTGTGTAGGACGACTAAGCGAACAAAAGGGTCAGTTATTATTGTTGCAAGCAACTGCACGATTGATTACTGAAGGTGTTTCCTTGAAGCTGGTGCTAGTTGGTGATGGGCCTATGCGCGAAGAGATTGAACAGTTTATTGCCAAGCATGATTTGGCCGCTTATGTTGAATTGACCGGCTCCTTGAGCGGCGAGCAAGTGCGGCAACAAATAGTCAATTCGAGAGCCTTTGTGCTGCCGAGCTTTGCAGAAGGTTTGCCGGTGGTGATTATGGAAGCGTTCGCTTTGGGGCGTCCGGTCATTAGTACTTATGTTGCCGGTATTCCGGAGTTAATTATAAACGGTGAAAACGGCTGGCTTGTTCCTGCAGGTTCCGTCGAAGATTTGGTTGCCGCCATGCGTGAGGCTTTGCAGGCTTCACCCGAAACCTTGGCTGAAATGGGAAAACAAGGCCGTCAAAGAGTGTTGGAACGGCATGCCATTGTCACGGAAGCCGGGAAGTTGAGTGAGTTGTTTGCTGATTTAATTTAAACGACAGCTTTTTCGAAAGCTTATGGAGTCTATTGCCATTTCGGCCTAAAAGAAGACTTCAAGGTCTTTGGGATATAATTGCGCCAGCAACAGCAATGAGTAAATTTTACAGCGCTGAGTTTCAATATGCCTGGTCGCACTCGGAGTGATAAAGTTCTTCAATAAGGTACGACACATGATAAACCTAAAAAGAGCAGTTGAGAGCCTCAAAATACCCTTCACCCTTCACCCTTCAACAGGCTCAGGGCGAACGGTAGTTTGAGGCTTAACCAGGCCGGTGAAAGTGTTGTAGACCCTTCATGATTCGACTTGGCTCAGCACGAACGGTCTACAACACATTCAAATTGCTATTTTTTGATCATTTTTGCTTCGATAAATTAATATGGACATTCCTGAAATATTATTGATTACCTTTGCCGGCCTGGCAGCGATTCCGACGCTGGTATTTACTATGCAAATTTTGCTGGCAGCTGGCGTCGGCGATACCGAGATAGGCCGTTACGGCCGCAGGCCGAGCATTGCTGTGCTGATGCCGGCACATAATGAAGCTGCGATCATTGGCGAAACCTTGGGCTCGATTCTGCCTCAGCTTGTTGCAAACGACAGGCTCTTGGTTGTTGCGGATAATTGCACGGATGAGACTTCAGCAATAGCTAAAGAGTGCGGAGCCTATGTTATTGAACGTCGGAATGAAAACCTAAGAGGCAAAGGCTATGCGCTGGATTTTGGTTTGCAATGTCTGGCTAAGCAAAATCCACCGGAGGTGGTTATTATTATCGATGCCGATTGCCAAGTGTCTTCCGATTGTATCGATACCTTGGCACGAAGAGCTTCTTCGGAAAACAGACCCATCCAAGCGCTCTACCTGATGCAAGCGCCTGCAATTAAATCCGTCACCCAGGCAATTGCCGAGTTTGCTTGGGTGGTTAAAAATCAGGTCAGGCCTTTGGGCTTTAAGCGTTTGGGTTTGTCTTGCCAGTTGATGGGTACCGGTATGGCTTTTCCATTGAATGTGTTGAGTGATGTTAATCTTGCCCACGGTAACATGGTCGAGGATATGAAATTAGGCATTGATCTAGCCCTAAAGGGATTTGCGCCGATTTTTTGCCCGGATGCCTTGGTGACGAGCGAGTTTCCTACATCTGCGCAAGTAACTGCCACGCAACGCACGCGCTGGGAACACGGGCATCTGGCAACGATTTTTGCAGAAACCCCGAGGTTATTAAAAGCAGCTATACAACGACGAGACGCAAGCTTGCTGGCCATGGCTCTGGATTTGTCGGTACCGCCATTGAGTGTGTTGGGTTTGATGTTGTTGATTTTGTTTGGTTTTGCAGGCGTGTTGACTCTTGTGTACGGCACAACGCTGACGCTTTCCATTGTTGGGGTTATAACTGCTATTTTTGCAGTGGCAGCGTTATTGGCTTGGTATCGGTTTGGGCGTAAGATTTTGGCATTTAAAACCTTGTGCGCAGCACCTTTTTACATGCTGCGCAAAATTCCGCTTTATTTGGCATTCATAGTTAAAAGGCAGCAGGATTGGGTAAAAACAGAAAGACGATAACGTTATATGCTGACGTTGCCGCTTTTCGTTTTCGTGATAATGGTGTTTTTTTGATAAGCGCTGATCGAAGCGGTTTGTCAAAATTAGCATGCTTTGAATAGGAGCGAGAGGGCAATATAACGCTCATCGTCGAGATGTTTTCGCAATGAATTGTTAAGTTGCTATATTGAGCGTGTGTTTGACTTTGACGGTTTTTTCAACAATCGTTATGTAGTCTACATGGCCCATAAAAATTACTTTTCTGGGAGATAGTATGTACATCTGTATTTTTATTTTTTAGTCTGTTTACTAGTGCTTTATGTATGCCTGTATATGGGGTCCATTATAGTTAGTCTAGAGGCGTTCGTTGCGACGTTTTTCACCGGCAGAAAAATTCGTGACTGTGAGCATTAGACGGAATTACCGTTAAAAACAAATCCAGCTTTTTCAACAACACCAAACTTGCACTGATATCAACTAATGAAAATAGATTATTGAAGGGAATTTATTAGGACAAGATCAACACACCCTCCATAAACGGTAAACGGCAGCGAAGTCACTGTGGGAGCGATCCCCAGATCCCCTCACCTAACAATAGGAGAAGGGAGGACGAAAAGGCCGAATACCACCCAAAAAAGCCATCGAATGATTATGGCTAAGCACAACAGCAGAGTCGCGTACCTTTTCAAAGGCATTGCAACCAATCAACCGCGTCTCAAGCCCGGTGTGAGATGCTCACCCTACAAAATTTATCTTTAACGCCGAAATACGCAACTTGAACGCATTGATGGCCAGTACGATACGGTCGGCCTTATGGTAAGCAAATTTTTCGCCGATAATATTCTTATTCTTGATTGTACCAACGGCAAGAATCGACTCCGGCTATAAATTTCGAACTTCCAGCACCCAAGGTCAACGCTTTAATCGTGAAACCGCATACCATGCCAAACGGTTAAAAACTGCGCGATGTGCGACATCGGCCTTGCGCCGGACGGCGCCAAGACAATCGTCAGGACTCTATAAAACACATAATTGAATGTATGCTTCGCACCTGAATAAGAGGCAGGGATAATTTTTATGGTTAATGTTAGATGACAAGAAAAATAACCTGACCCCTTTTAGACCGGCCGGAGAAAATACCTCTATCGCATACCGATTTGCTCAATCTCGACCATAACTATCCCGTCGTCAATGGTTTCGATGTTATAGACGCCGAATGGAGAAAAAACATTTCCCACAACTTCGCCGGTTTGCGTTTTTGTCAAATACAGCCGGCAGAAGCCTTCTTGATCGTCCATCGTGCCCACCCAACTCTGTGTGCCGTCTTCTAATGTTATCTGGCTTTCCTGTTTGACAATATATCCTCCGACCGGTAAATCAATCAATATCTCGCCTCCTTCCGGAAGGTCGGTCAGAAGATCGGTGGGTATATCGATATCGATGGTCACGCGATCCATGAAAACACTGCCGGGATAATCATTATAGGAATCGATAGGAAATACTTGGTCGTTTCCGGAACCGAAATCGGTATCCGATGCCGGTTTAAAAGAGCCTTTATAGCCGGTAATGAAGACCGTTTTGATGATGCCGTTTTCCTGAATAGTGGCGTAGTTGTAGTCCTGTAAAAATTGGCTAAGCGCTCTATTCCAATCAGATGCAAACAGTTTCGTGTCGATCATATCCTTTTCGACCGCAGCATTGAATTTAAAAGACATGCCGGTTCGAAGAGCTATGCTGCGGGCGGCTTCTTGCAGCGTTTGATTTTTTATCACTAATGAAACGGCTTGTTTTTGGGTTTCGAACCTCGAAGCGGTCGATAAACCAGGGGCTTCGGAACGGTTTGCCGCTTCTACACTAAAAACCATGTTCAAGCAGAACGTCAATACCACGGCCGCGTTTCGGCGGCTTTGTAAAAAATCCTGAGATGCTGTTTGTGAGCGAGCATCTTCTTTAAGGAAAATACCGTACTTATCGCAAATGGCTTTTAAGGTTCGGTAGGCAAGGGGAGCTACGATACTTAATCGCTTTTGACAAACGAGTGTAGCATTGCCTTCGATGACACAAGGCTGCAAATAATGATTGGCGGGGTAGGCTTGATACCAGTGTTGTAAGTCAGTACACAAATGGCCCAATCGTAGGACTGGATGAGCGGCGGCGCGATAAACTCCATCAATGGTTTCAATTGGATTCATATCTTTGGTCCTGGCCGGTGTCATTTTGGTTTCAAACTCGGGGCGATTGGCGATTAAAGTTCCGCCAATATAAATTTCCCACTTTATCAAAGTGGGATCGCGGGGGATTTATTTGAAAAATCCTGATCTGGACGGGGATTGCAACCCATAGGAGCAATATGGAATTAAGCCTTTCATTTGACAACCACGGTTCCTTTTGCTATCAGATCCATTGTGCCATTCGCTAGAGATTAGCTCACACTAAATTATTTGCCAAAACAATAAAGAGCATTACAGCGACTTGACATTGTTAACCAAACTTAAACAAATTGTATCTATACGCATGTCTGACCCCGATCTTTTGCAAATTATCTTTAACACCCATAGTTCGGCATAATTTTTTATGGCCAAAGTTGGACGACCAGAAGCGTAACCCCTTTTTAGACCCCATTTACCTCTGCGGTGCCGACGCTAGCTGATGGAATCAAAACTACTCATTGGCAATTGAAACTGCACCAGTGCTCGTCCCGGCGGCTGCTTGGTTGTTCGCTGGTGCGTTAATGAGCTAGTTCCGCGCAAATCGTCGTAAAAAAGTTCTACCTGCGTAATTGAAGTAAACAAAGTGCCTGTCAGCTGAGTAACCGCACTCTCTTCGGTTCACGGTTCAGGCACTTTAACCGTAAAAAAGTCTGTCATGCTCGCAGGGATGCTGGCATTCAGCGTCACTGATGGAAAGCTTCTAGCTATCCATGCAGTCTGGATTTCGGCAATTCCAGCTGAAATGACGACTTACGGGACGCATCTCTGAATTAGCTGAAACAGCTTACTAATCAGGATTTCTTTTGTGCATATTCTTGAGGAATCCGAAATGATCGCGCTGGCAACCTCGGATTCCGTAAACTTTATCCTGACTACTGGTTTAGCCACCCAATTGTTTCAAAAGCTTCCTGGCTTGTTCAATACCTCTAAATTCCCTTTGCTGCTCCGCCAACTCGATAGCCCTTTTCAGCTCGGGCAATGCGGACTGTGTGTCGTTATACTTAAGGTAGGCTTCGGCCAAGTGGTAGCGTATCGGGGCAAGATTGGGCGCATTTTCGGCGGCTTTCTTTAATGCCTTTAGTGCGGGTTCGACTTGTCCGGATTTAAACATGACCCAGCCGTAGGTATCCAGAAAATACGGGTTGGAAACGTCCTTAAAGCGCTCAACCAAAGCGACGGCTTGGTTAATTCCGGCCGGATCGTCACTGGAACTGACGAGCAAATCGGCCAAATTATTTACGACTTCGTCATTACCGGGATATTTCAGAATCAACTCCTGGTATATCGCAATGGCTTCCGGGTTTTTTTGGTTTTGCTCGTAATGTTTGGCTAATTCCATCTGCAGCTCCGGCACATCCGGCATTTCTTTTAATGCTTTAAGATACAGCGCTTCGACTTCGGCTGATTTTCCCTGAGAATTTAGTGTACCGGCTAGTATTCTGTAGGTCGATATGGATTTTGGCATACGCTTTAATGCTTCATGTAATATTTTGTCGGCCTCACCCCATTTCTTTTCTACTGTGTAGAGTAAACCCAGAGCATTATATGCAGTGATGCTCGCGGGTTTTTTTTGGATAAAAGCCTTCAAATAAGCGATCGCTTCATCACGCTTTTCAGTGGCTTGATATGCGTTCACTAAGCCGGAAATAGCTTGGTCGACATTCGGCTGCTTGACCAAAACCTCTTTATACGCATTAATCGCATCAGCATGGCGCCCTTGTGCGGCGGCCAGCATGCCGCTTAACATATCACCGCTGACACCGGCTTGCGGTTGTTTTTTGAGCTCTTCCACTACAATCTGAGCGCCGACCCAATCTTTTTTCGCCACCTTAAGTTGCACCAGCAACTCGGCGATTTGCGGGTTGGCGGGATTGGCTTTGAAGGCTTTTTCGACTAGCGTTTGCGCAAGCCCTTCTTCGCCGCGTTGTCGCATTTGCCCGACTAGTGGCGCCAAAGCCTGAAAATTACCTGGAGACATTTTCAGCATTTTTTTCCACTGCGATTCGGCGGACGCCGAATCGCCTTTTTGCAGATAAGCCTGTGCCAACATAAGCATGGCGGAGTCGGCATCGGGACGCAGTTTCAAGATATGTTGCAGATCGGCTATCGCACCATCGACATCTTTTTCATCCATGCGCATGCCGGCCCGTAATAATAAGGCTTCAGCATTGTCTGCATTGACCTTCAATACCTCTTCAATGAATACGGCAGTCGTTGCGATATCTCCGCGACGCAAAGCGCTTTGGGCCAATTGAAGCCGCGCCGTTTGTCCGACTGTTCCGCTTGTATCCGTAGTTACGATTTCTTTCAGCACATCCTCTGCATCTTCAGCTTTTTGGTGCGCGGTAAGATAAGCCGCCAGCCGTAATTTCAGTTGTAAATCTTGCGGTCTTTCTTGGACGTATTGTTTCAGCATGGCTTCCGCCTCGGCCTGATTACGACGCTCTACCAAATTGACTAAACGCAACTTGAAATCGAGTTCTTCCGGAGCTTTCTGTACCGCCAGTCGCAAGATTTTTTCCGCATCGTCGTATTGCTTCTGTTCGGCATACACCGACGCCAATAGTGAATAGGCCTGCATGCTATTCGGATTGTTTTCTATAAAACCTTTTAAAAATCCCGCTAATTCCTTTGTTTTGCCGTTAGCTTGATAGGCATTGGCTAAAGCGCTCCATGCTCTGGCGAAATTGGGTTGTTTAGCCAACACGGCTTTATAATGACCGATAGCCGTATCGTATTCTCCACGCTGTGCTGACAGCAGGCCACTCCACAATTCGGCGGCAAACTGGCCTTGAGGCAGTTTCTTCAAGTCCGCTAACGCGGCATTGGCGCCTGACCAATCTTTTTGGCCGGCTTTTACTTGTGTTACAAGTTCGAGAACTGCAGGATCGGCCGGCGCAGCCTTCATGGCTTTGTCAAGCAGCTCCTGGGCACGCTGTACATCGCCACGCTTTAACAGTTGATTGGTCAACGACATCAGTGCAGCTGTATTGGCCGGACTGACTTCGAGCGCTTTACGCCAGTGACTTTCCGCAACTTCCGGCTCGCCTTTCAAAACATACGCCTGGGCCATCATAGTCATGGCTCGGTCGGAGTTGGGTTGATCGCGTAAAACAATACGCAGGTCCGAAATTGCGCCGTCCGCATCGTTATTATCAAGACGCAAGCTGGAACGCATCAACAAAGCTTTGGTATTACCTGCATCAGCCGTCAGCACCTCTGCAACTAATTTATCTGCAGTCGCTTTGTCATTTTTACCCCATGCAAGCTCGGCCAACCGAATTTTTGCCGCCAGACCGTCTTTTCCGACAGCATCCGCCGCCACAATTTGGTTCAACACCGCTAATTCGTCTTCGGCTCGTCCACGATCGGCATAAAAGCGCACAAAACGGATTTTTAATTGCAAGTCCTGCGGCCGTTCAGCCACAAAGGTCTTTAGTTTTGCTTCCGCCTCTTCCGGGTCTCGGCGCTCGAGCAAGCTCACCAGTTTCAATTTAAAATCTGCATCATCCGGATGCTTGGCGATAGCGTCTTTCAGCGCCTTTTCCGCTTGCTCGGTATTGCCGATGGCTGCCAACATATCGATTTGCGAATTGCGCAGTCCCTTATCATTCGGATTTTGCGCTATCAGCTTGTCAAACTCTCCAATCACCCGATCGAATTGTTTAAGTTCGGTTAGCAACCGGATTTTTTGTAAACGCAAGCCGATATTATCCGGAATTGCATCAATGCCCTGTTGTAAGGCCGACAAAGCCTCTTCACCGCGTTGCTCGGTGAATAGAATAGTGCTCTTGGAGATAATTGCATCTGCATTATTGCCGTCCTTGGCTAATACCCTATTGACCTGTTCCAACGCATCGGCATTTTTACCGTCTCGAAACATTAATGCTGCTTCAAAAATCAACGCGCCGACATTTTCCTGGTCGAGCTTAAGTGCTGCGGCGGCCTGTTCTCTGGCTTTATCCACCTTGCCTTGCAACAAATGCAATTGCCCCAACTTTACCCTCGCATCCGCATGTTTAGGGTCTATAGAAACGGTTTCCTGTAATGCGCCATACATCGCTTTCCAGTCTTGATTTTTTTCCTCCAACAAAGCAAGGCCGTAATAGGCTTCCGCTAATTTTGGATTGATCTGCAATGCATTCTTAAATTGTACCCGCGCACTTTCTATGTCTCCTTTATCGAACAGGGATTTTCCGTCCCGGATAAATTGTTGCGGGTCTTCTTTCGCACAGGCCGTTATCACCAGGACCAGGAAAACGGCCATCATTTTGGATAAACGGGCGTATGGAAGTACTTTAAAGCTGTCAGTCACAATAGGATTCCTTCTTAGTTAAAGCGATTAAAAATTGTTATGAGTTCTACTGTAAATACTTACTCCCCCGGCAATTCCCGTTCCCAAGCAGGGCCTAGGAATGCCTGATAACGCTCTAGGGATACGAGACGCTAGAGCATCTTAGTCTTCGTTTCCACACTAGAGAGACTGTGAAAGTATTCAATATTGCGAAATAACCATGAAGAGCATGAAGCAATATGAAGATTAAATTTTTGATTTTATAGTCTTTTTATTTATTACCTTTATATTATTTATGGCGAATATTTTTTTATATGATGTATTCAACAATACTTTCAAAGTCTCTGGAGCGAGGGAACGACAGGGGATGCGAATAATTACGTTCTACTTTATCAAGTTAGCTTCTTAGTTACATTATTCCGAAATAGCTTGCGGGCGCTGGCTAATACGCATCAGGCTAAGGATTTGGTCGTAAATAACTTCCCCTTTTTATGGAGGACTCGGTTGCTCGATTGGCAGGTGTTGGCGGCAGGGAAAGCCGCCGTCAAGCCTATATGGACGTATTCACCCAGCACCTAAATTTCATAGCCTATTGGCTATGGTTAACTACCTTGGATAATTTAGGTGCTGGGTTTACGACGTCCTGCCGGGCGGGTGAACGCACCCTTTGTCACTCCTCGCATTTTCATTTGCCCGAGCGATTGCCAGACCATCATGATCGTTAGGATTTGGTCAAAAATAAACTCCCTGTGCATACCCCTCTCCCAGCGGGAGATAGGGCAAATTGCGGAAGTTATTTTTAATGGAACCCTTGGCCAAGGCAGAACATAGCTTGTCGGGGAGGCATAGCTCTCTAATTCGGGACATACTCGGACAACAAAGGCAATGCGCCTGTTAAAAACGCATGAATACGCTGATCGGCCGCATCTTTTGGTTCGCCATCGACAATAGGTGTAATCACTCGCACCAAGGCACCGTCTGTTCGGTTTTCCAGCAGTGCGTCGCGGAATAAATGCCATTTGACTCGATATTCATCCGCCATCACTTTGCCCCGTTCTTCAAACCAGTAATACACTAATTGACTGTTTTTACCCTTTCTGATCACCACACGATTGAATTCAAACGGCGCTTTTTTATCAACGCCTGGAAACGCGCGCCGGGTCATGTCAACGATCTGCCAGCCGCCGCCTGGCAAACAAACTGTTGGAGAATGCGGCGACGACCCCTTGCGTTGAGATTCGTAATAAGCCACATAAAAATTAACCGGCATGCCTGAAGGTTGGCTGAAATCGGCCAGAAGGTAGTCTGTAAGGTCGAGCGTCTGCAACACTTCTGCACCCAAAGTATCAGGCTTGCCTTGCCATTCGCCGATCGACCTTGGAAATTCCGAGAAAAAAGCCCGCTCAGGCTTAATTTCCGACCGGTTCGCTACAGACACCATCAGGATGGCTGTTACCGCAATGAGACCCGTGCAGGCGATTAACGGCTTGGACAGCGGACGAATTCTAATTTGCTCCTGCGTAATAGACTTCTGAGCCTCAAACGTCAGACCGAAAACTTCGCCAAACCGCCTCCGATCGTTACCCACAAAAGTCAGTGCCCACATTTCCAAAAACAAGATGGCTACACACACCATAAACACAGCGAAGCCTTCGAAATCATGTAAAAAGCCTTCCGCCTGTTCGCTGCCGAAGTACTTCACAAGAAAGCCGATCATGCCAATGCGAAAACTATTCAACAATATGGCGATAGGAATGGTGGAAAGTATGATAACCACGCGTTTCCAGGTCTCTACGTGATAAAGATACGCACAAATTGCCCCGAAGCCGAGTAAAGGATATAAATAAGTTAGGCCGCTGCAAGCTTCGATAACTTCCAACTTAAAAACCCCAAGATCGATCAAATTACCTTCTCGAAATACTGGAATCTTGCAGAAACGAATTAACTCAACCCCAAGCTTTGAAGACAAAAGCTGCAACTTCCCTGTAATTGCAGCTTCAAGAAAATAGGGTATCGGAATGGCAAACACTAAAATGGCAATTGGTGCGAACGTCAGGCGGCTACCGGTCCAACCCACCATTGCCAACGATAAGGCAAATAACACCAAGATGAAGGAGTAATGAATCAACAGGTAGATTGCACTGAGCTCACCCACCACCAGCATGACTAACGCTAGTCCGGCAACTACCAAAGCAAACCAGGTCGGTTGATATGGTTGCCTGGAGAGTTTCGGCGCCAATTGCCAAAGAAAGGTCAACGTGACCAAAGGCAAAAAATACCCGTGGTTGTACTCCTCTTCGATTTCCCAGCGGTGGAATAGATTCTCCAATCCGCCGAAATAAGCCCAAATCGTCAATAGTAATGACGTAACCAATAGCAACCATGCATTTGTTTCAAAGCGCCAAAAAATCACTTGGCCGTTACGCACAGAAGTCGGGTTAATAGGAAACGAGGAAAAATCAGTGCTATCCGGGGTCCGGCTCATTTCATTATTTATTGGAATGGACATCGTAATATCAATTGATTAAATTAAACACCGGTTTCGGCGAATCCGCAGGGTTCGCTGCTCAAGCGAGTCCCGCATCAAATCAATTAAGCAAAACAGATGCCATATAAGCAATTAATAATTCAGTTAGCCAGTTATTAGCGTGTCTGCGCCCAAATTTAAGCCCGCTCCGGCGTATCGATCCGCGGAGTGGTTTAGGCTCTATTCCCGCGCGGCGCTCGGGAACGATGAGCTACAAAATATCGTCATTCCAGCATGGCATGTCGGAATCCCTGCTCTAAGGGTGGAGTAAAACCGGCCATCCATAGCACTAGCACTGGATGCCCAGTTCCCTGCGGGCATAATGGCCTGGGGCTAAAATTAAAGAGGCAGAAAATTACCAACAGCCATGCAGCCCAAAAGCACAACATCTTAAAAAAATACGGCAAATGCCACGCTATGAGTGATATGACACACCCCAAAACACACAGCTCAGATGAAATAGCCGATGTTTAAGGTAATCGCTGAAACCATGACGTTGCTGCTGGCGAGACAAACTCCTCGCAAATGCCAAAACCCGGCTTGGGGTTGACATCAGCAACCCAATAGAATCAGCATGCCGACTTTTGTGTCTTTTTGACCCTATTTTGTCAGCTTGCATCAAATGCCCGTCGTTCCGCGGATTGCCGCAATCCGGATGCAGAAAAATGATAAGGCTTACCGTCTATCGCAGTGGATATTCCTTTTCTCGAGCGCATGAAAGTAGTATTTAAATCTGACAAGGTAGCGCTCAGCAATAAAGCTATTTCGACAATCTTTTGATTGGTTGCATATTAATTCTTAGCGCAAATAATTTGGTTTTCGGCAATTTGGTTTACTATTTTTGCCGATGCTGTCTTTTGGCATTACTCTTGCTGTCATTATAATGATAATCAAAGACATTAAGCGCATTCGTTAGATAGCCGCCATAATCAGGCTAGAAAATTCGTTACTTTTCCGCATTATTTGAGGGGCGGCATTTATGACAGGAAAGAAACCTCTACTCACTTTAACTTTAGCACTAGCCATTTCCGGTAATGCTAATGCCACTATGTTGGGTGTAGTACAAACATACCCCGACATCACTCTGAACCAGAACTATCTGATTTACGACAATAACGCCATCGACAACACAACCGGCTTGTTGAAACTGATTTCTTTCGGTTCCACCCTAAACGAGGGGCCGGATAGCGGTAATTCGACACTGACTCAATCCTATAGCGGTCCCGGCGACAGCGCCCCTAATCTAATGTTCACAATCGCCATCGATCGAACTAATGGCAACTGGGTCAGCAGTGAAAACCCGGTTGCAAACAAGGTGAGCATTGGTTTCGGTAACTCGGTTATTCTTAACGACCCAAGTAACACTCCTGGCTTCAGCTGGCAAGGCGATATTAACGCCTTCGGTTGGAATACTAACGGCACTTTCTTCGACGCCACATGGACCATGAGCAGCGACAATTATGTAGACATGCCAGCCAGCTTGGCGCAGTTTACCGATGGTGTTTTGACCGATGCCATGGCTGCCTACATGGGCGGCATAAAGATCTCCAACAGCGCAGGATTCGGCGCTAGCGACGTCCCTGCCGCTTATCAGACAGACTGGGTGTTTGGCGCTAATGCAAATAGCCTTGGTATTCAAGCTTTATTAGCCCCCTTCTTGACGGAGCTATCGGCAAGCACTTGCAACCCCAGTACCCAAACAGGGTGCACAAACTATATCCATTCCACAGTTACCAGTGACTTGTTCGTCCCTGTCCCCGTTCCAGCTGCCCTATGGTTATGGGCCGGCGCGCTGGCATTAGTTGCGCCCTTTGTTAAGCAAATAAAAGGCAGTACTCTTGCTAGGGAGAATATGACATGACATTACAACGTCTTATAGCACTTTTAACTATAACAGCCGGCATCGGTCTAGCGCCAAATTCGGCAAGCGCAACGTTAATAGGCCTTTCGCCCTTCCTGCCCACTATCGATTTCAGCGGCTCCGGAAATATCAACTATGAGGCTAGCAGAGGTATCGTCAGCGTCACTGCCGTGCCGAGCATATTATTTTCCGTTGATCCATTTATCTCCATCGAAATTCAAAATGCTGTCGATAACGCACCTAAGTCACTCTTAATTCAGTTTCAGGTTGATAACAGCGGCAACTTAATATCAAGTAGCTCCAGCGTGCCTGACTTGATTTTAATCGGCTCAGTGGATACAGATGGCGATAATCTTGTCGACCATAGCGGCACCTTGTTGTCTGCCAAAGTAACTCAATTTGGTTTTCTCGATAGCGCTAACGGCGACGATCGATTCGATTTGCGCCTGGATTCGATCGGCGGCTCGTTAGCATATTTATATAGCGATCATAACCTGGCATCGTTAGTGATTAGCGAGATTAGCAGCTCATACCCTAATACTTTCAATGGCAGCTTTGATGTGGACTGGCAAGGCCAAGCCAAAGGTGTTATCGGACTCATTCCAATCGAATCAGTCTCGCCGGTACCTGTTACACCTTCGTTCTGGCTATGGGCTGGAGCGTTAGCCTCTTTTTTCCCTGGCGTAAAATTCGTAAAACATAGAAGCAATAACTTTCCTGATTAAAGGTGAAAAAATGTTATTTCGGCAGGGATTGTAAGAAATCCAGGCTGTATGGATAGTTTGAAGCTTACCTTCCATGGGTACTGGAGCCTATCATGCTTCAAGTTTTTTAGCGTTTTTGCTTTACGCAGCTAGATTTTGCATTAGAAATGTTAATCCATGTTTGACGTCTGAGCTAAAAAAATTCATAAATCATTGCTTTATTTATTCATAAATGTAAATATTCGGCCAACCCCTAAGCAAGTCAATCAATCGGTTAGCCGATCCCGGAAGCACCTGTCCAAGGGGAAAACCCATAACTCCTTGATAGGAACATTTTGTTTGCCGGCGGGTCCGAGTTTACCACGGCCTTGCGTCTGTCCTAAATAATGCCAATTAGCGGCGCGGTAACAGGTGCCTTGAAAGCGGTCATTTTCGACAAGGGTTTCCAAGAGGACCGGTCGATAGCCATACACGGACTGCCAGTGGTCGGGCATTATCCGGACGGTTTGCCACAGGATCATGGACGCGAGATTGCGCGATTGAACCCAAGGCAAGATCAAAAGCGGGCATTGTTGAGAATCAAGTGCAGCCGACGCTAGCGCTGAGCGTGATCCCAGCCGATGAAGCGGTCGCGCTGAAGCCGAGCGCGTCAATCGGCTGCTGCGCCGAGTAGATCAGGTAGCGCAATTGTGCGCCGGGTAGCGGTTTGTGACTGAGGTAATGATAGCAATCGATGAATTCATTCCACAGTCGGGAGCCGGCTTTCTGTTCGTCCCGAACCCAGTGCAAAGGCGCTAATGCTCTGGCAGGCGCCAGGATCGGGTTGCTCGGCGCACTCCGCTCTCTAGCTATAGAGCCTGTAATTAAGTTACATTCGAAGCGTACTTCCAGTCTGAAAAAAGAGCAAATACGTTCTGTATAGTGCTTCAGAGGTTCCAATGCCATAGTAATCCGTTCTTTTAAATCAGATTTATTTTTATCGGTCGCTTCCCCCGAACGGTTATTTTTAATTTCATTCCAAACTTGTTCATCCGGATTGAATTCAGGTGAGCGTTTGGGTAGGAAATAAATCCTTAATTGGGTCCTATGTTCATTGACATATTGGTGAATCGGTTTCGGTTTGGCGTGGTGTAATGTGGCGTGATCCAAAAAAAGGATTAAAGGGCGTCCACGGTTTATAACCAGTTCCTCGAGAAACTCAATATAGTGTTCCCTGTTAAAGGCTGAGAATATATATTATAGCCGCACCGTTGCACGCAGACTTTTAACACCGGTTTTGTTCCACGCATGCTCCAGGCGCGACCATGCCGGGTTGTCACAGTACGCATCAAGCTATAAAAATTGCCCATGCAATTTGGTGGGCGAGAACGTATGTTTGTTGCGACATGATCGGTTTTTGAAAGCCTTTGTCGCGCGGCAGTTCGACACGCTGATGCGTAAGCTGTTAGATGATCTACGTCGGATGTTTAAAGCCAAGCGAAAGTGGCGCACGACTCGGCAATTGATTGCTCACAAGTGTGTATGGTACTTGGACAGCTTCTCAGTCTCGTCGGAGGAGCTCGATAGCGATTTTGCAGCGGGGAGCTGCGCTTAGCTTGATGCGTATGGGTTGTCACCCCACGCCAGATTCATCTTCAAAGACAATGTCCGCCCCAATTTTTTGGCAAGCCGCTATATCTTTAGGAATTTCTCATTCAGAAATACGCGATTTCCTGTTCATTTCGTTTCTCATCCTGATATTCAGGCCGCTGGAAAGTCAGCCACAATGCCTTAAAATGTTTCACTGAAAGTCATCCCGTGTTCTTGCTCTATTAATTCGACTAATATCGGGTATTTCCAAAGGTCGGTGCCATAGCCAAATATGGTCGGCATTGCTTCCAAAGTGACCTTTTTCAGACAGTCATCAATTGCTTGAATGATGATGGGTTCCGAGCCAAGATGTATTTTGCTTTCTAATGCCAAAAAGCCGCCTTGATCATATTGTATAACCAACGATAAATACAGGTGTGATGGACGTTATAAGTCTTCGCTATCTGTTCTGGACTTTGGCCTTTTGTATACGGAGATGGCATTGACCGCCATTACCTGTATAAAATATATGACTTCATCGGGTATTTTTCTGCCATCTGACAACCAATTTAAGTTCATAATGCCCGCTATTAATGTTGTAGTTGCTAGCACTTATTCACTATGATAAGGCATTTAAAACTTAGCTCAGTATGGAGTTTTATTAGCTACTAATTCTATACCGCCAGGCGGAATGACGCGGTATGTCTTTAAGTTGGCTTGGCACTAATCCCGGTCCCACATGACATTGCAATTGCCTTTTGCGGCGGCTGTAAGTAGTTCGATCAGCGGCAATGCCCGGTGAGCCAAAGGAACAGGTTTTTCTTTCCAGTTCTTTTGCCCGGGGTCTGTTTCATCGTCTGACTTTACCGACGATTCCGCCTTCAGCTTTTCAAGGGAGCTTTGCAATCGCTCCAGTGCTATTGGAACATCTTCCGCCAAAATGGCGCCCGGCACGTTGCCGCGTTTTCCCATCATTTTCAGCAATGTTTGTGCGATATCGCCGAAATAGGTGGTGTTGGGGTATACATCACAACTGAATGTTACTAACATTTGATTTACTGAAACTCATTGGATTTTATGATTCAACTTCATGGCCCTATTGTAGCGTTATTGACACCGTTTGATGCAAGCGGAAAAATCGAATGGCAAGCCTTCAAGGCTTATTTATCGTCCTTGTATTCCTGGGGGGTACGGACGGTTATTGCCAATGGCACGACCGGAGAATTCCCGTCGATGACGATAAGTGAACGCCGACAGGTTGTCGAATTCGTTAGAGAAAATTTCGCAGGGACTATCATCAACAACGTCAGTGCAACCTGTGTCGGCGATGTTCGCAAGCTGATCGCCGGAACGAAAGACTACGCGGACTGCATACTGTTATTGCCGCCTTATTATTATTCCGCCTGCCGGGACGAAGGGCTCTCGCGTTTTTTTATCGACGCGCTGTCCGGTGCCCCTTTGTCGGCGATGCTATACCATTTTCCCCAACATACCGGTAATCATCTCGGAATCGAACTGGTGTCTATACTGCTTGAGCAGGGTCTTTCGATATTCGGCATCAAGGATTCGAGCGGCGATATAGACAATGCCCGGCTATACCAGTCGAATTTTCCCGAATTGGCTGTATTTTTGGGCAATGACGCAAAAGTTTTCGAGGTCTTGCAAAAAGGTTTGTCAGGTTCTGTCACGGGGGCGGCGAATCCGATGCCAGAATTGTTGATCGCGATGCAAACGGAATACCGATTATCAGTCAGTAAGACGGAATCGATGCAGCGTTGTCTCGATGTTTGGAATCGGTTTCGGAACGACAGCGGTTATTTTGAAATTCCTTTGGTCAAGGCGGCCATGAGTGTTCGAATCGAGCGCTTTCCGTTACACGTACGCCCACCGTTGACTCCAGTTCCAATTGAAGAAACAGATCGAATTCGAGGGGTCGTTTGCAATTGTTTAAGTGATTTTGGACTATTAGATTAAAGCGTTAAGCTGAGCATCGTTCGATGATACGGCCCGATAAACCTGCTTTATTGGGTACCGAATCTCCTGACAGTATGCAAAATCAATAATCGTGTCAGCAATTGCTCTTTAAAAAAATGAGCGTCGCAAATCGTTCGCTATCGATTTTCGGGTAGATTTTAAAAAGCTATGTTCGCGTTAGCAGTTGAAGCGGTTCTCTTACCCCCTCTAAACAAGGCATTTAGGAAATAGTCAATAATGACTTTCTCATACACTGTGCATGATAAAGGGTACGGTTACTCGCTTAAAAGGACGCCGTAAACCCTGCACCTAAATTCCATAGATTATTGGCCATGATTGATTACATAGATAATTTAGGTGCTGGGTAAATACGTCTATGAAGGCTTGGCGGCGGCTTTCCCTGCCGCCGACACCTGTTAATCGAGCAGCCGAACCCTCCTTCAATCATCGGCGCGATATTGACAAAGGAAAGCTATTCAGTGGCATATTTCACGCTGGCTTTGAATTTTTAAGCGATTTATAGGGTATCAACTATTAACGCATACATAGCCTTTTAAAAGGGGGTATTAAGTTTTTTCCTTTCACGCCATTCCAAGAATTGTAATACCAAGCTGTATAGCACCGGAAACACCAGCAGCGTCAATACCAAAACCGTCAACATGCCGCCTAGCGTGGGTACGACGATGCGCTGGGTCACATCGGCGCCGGTCGCCACCATGAACGGAATCAGGCTCAACATCGTCGTGAAGGCGGTGATCTCGACCGGGCGCACGCGTAGCGCCGTGGCCGTTTCTACGGCTTCTTTGATTTCCAGCGATGTCAATGGCGCCTGTTTTTGCTCGCGCAGTTTGGCGCTCTCGATATCGATGAAATTCAATACCATCACCCCGGTTTCGGCTGCGGTGCCGGCCGCGATAAAACCGACATAGACTGCAACAAAGTACATATTTAACAATACTACTAATATAGTAAAGATGTCTTGAAACAGCTTCATAGTCGTGAATTGCCGTCTATTGACGGAGTTCTTTGCGAGCCGTAGAAATGACGCGGACGGCGGAACGCATCAGCAGCAACACCAAACCGATCGCCACCACGATATCGGGCCAGCCGGTGTCAGTTAGCCAAACGGCGCCGGCCGCTATAAAAACGGACAGGTTGGAGGCGATGTCGTTGCGCGAACATTCCCAGACCGAACTCATATTCACATCTTCATGTCGATGTCGCCAAAGCAGGAAAAGACACAGGCCGTTGGCAAACAGACCGAGTAGGCTGAAGATCCCCATCACTTCAAAGATAGGCAGAGCGGGAACGAATAACTTGTAAACAATCTGAGCAATGACCGTGACGGAAGCAAGTCCGATCAGCACCCCTTTGAACAAGGCAACCTTGGCTTTGACGTTTGTATCCTTCGTTACCGCATAAAGGCTCAGCCCATAGGTCAACGCATCGCCCAGATTGTCGAGGCTGTCCGCCAACAGGGATGTCGACTTGCCGTACACCGCGGCGCCGGCGATGACGAAGAACATCGCCGCATTGATGGCAAGGACGATTTGCAAGGTGCCGCGCTGACGTTCGCGCATGCGGTCTAAAGAACAATGATTATCGCAACAACCGGCCATGGATTTCTCGCTAATAATTTAACAGATAGGTTTGAACTCTCGGTAAAACGACCTTTATTACTTACGGGGGCATTATATAATTTTACGTATTTTCCAAACGTTGCTCTCATTACAGAGATAAGGGATCAGATAGAGTCGATGAAAACCTAGGATGATAAAAGCCAATGTCAGGGTGACAAAGAAAGGGCGAATCGATTCCAATGACATCAGCGTGCTCATCCAGGCACCGCCAATACCCAAAGAGACCAGCAAAAGCGGACCTATACAGCATGCCGAATCGCCTATTAGTCGAAATCACTGCCAAATCCATCGCCTCCTCCTTTTGTCAACGACTGAATTTCTTTTCGAGGTCTATCAAAAACTCAAAATAAAAGGTTCGATTGAGGTCTTTGAATAAAATCGGCGATGGACGATTGATAATCACTTCATCTTATCTTAATTCCCACCCCTTCCAATAGGAATAAATCGCCGGAAAAACGATCAATGCGACGATCAATGTTGAAACAATCCCGCCCACCATCGGTGCAGCGATGCGTTTCATCACGTCGGCTCCTGTTCCAGTCTGCCATAAGATGGGCGTCAGGCCGATCAGAGTCGTGATACCCGTCATCAGTTTCGGGCGAATGCGGCGGGCAGCGCCTTCAACGATCG
>NZ_JBNGHF010000018.1:0-91203 GCF_050611805.1 Methylotuvimicrobium sp. | reverse complement strand
TAGCGGTTAGCGGTTAGCGGTTAGCGGTTAGCGGTTAGCGGTTAGCGGTTAGCGGGATTTTGAAGCTAATATTAGCCTTGTCAAGTAAAAATGCTCATTTACTAACTGTTTACCACTCTCTTCTCCCCCTGCTCACCGCTTACTACTATCTATCTTCTGTTTATGAAACTTATGAAGTCCTGAGACTAATTTAGATGTTCTGGTTAACATATCTTCAAGCACCTGATCCGATGAGGCAAAACCAAGATCAAGTGCAAGAAGATATTGTGTTTCCAATTCGCTCAAAGAACCTTTGGTTATGCTCAAAAAATGGACAAACTCGCGCGATCCCGTTCTTCCAGCACCTTCAGCAATGTTGGATGGAATGGAAATTGCCGCCCGCCTAATTTGCGACTGTAAACCATACTTTTCTTCGATTGGAAAATCTTGAGACCAGAGATATACCAACTTTACTAAATGCATTGCCGATTGCCATGCTTACAATTGGTAATGTGGTTTGTAGTCCCTCTCAGCTTCACTCATCTATACCGCTCACTGCTCACTGTTTACTGTTTACTGTTTACTGTTTACTGTTTACTGTTTACTAAAGATCATAATAACTCCCATACCACTCAACAAACCGCGCTATTCCAACTTCAATCGACGTTCCGGGCTTATAGCCGACATCTTGCACCAGCGCTTCGACATCGGCATAGGTGTCGGGGACGTCGCCGGGTTGCAGCGGGAGCAATTCTTTTTCCGCAGTCTTACCGAGGCATTGCTCGAGCACTTCGATATATTTCATCAACTCGACAGGACTTTGATTACCGATGTTGTAAACCCGCCAAGGGGCTCGGCTAGTTCCGGGGTCGGGTTTCGCGCCGGTCCAATCCGGGTTAGGTTGAGCAATATTATCAAGTGTCCGGATCACGCCTTCGACAATGTCGTCGATGAAGGTGAAATCGCGGCGATGCTTACCGTAATTGAAAACTTGGATTTTTTCGCCATTTAGTATGGCTTTGGTAAACAAAAACAAAGCCATATCAGGCCGCCCCCAAGGACCGTATACGGTAAAGAATCGTAATCCGGTCGTCGGCAGGTTATAGAGATTGCTATAGGTGTGCGCCATCAGTTCGTTGGCTTTTTTCGACGCCGCGTAAAGACTCAGCGGGTGATCGACATTGTCGTGTACTGAAAACGGCATGCTTTCGTTCGCACCGTATACCGAACTGCTCGAGGCATAGACCAAATGTTCGACACCGTGATGCCGGCAGCCTTCCAAAATATTGATGAAGCCCACGATATTGCTGTCGATGTAGGCATGCGGATTTTCGATGGAATAGCGCACGCCGGCTTGCGCGGCTAAATTGACGACGCGCTCCGGACGATGCTCTTTGAATACCTGTTCAATCCTATCTCGGTCGGCCAAGTCGGCTCGGATGTCGGTATAACGCTCATGATCGAGTATGCGCGCCAAGCGTGACTTTTTCAGATTGACATCGTAATAGTCGTTCAGATTGTCGATTCCGATGACTTCATCGCCTCTTTCGAGCAGACGCAAAGCCAAATGATTGCCGATAAAACCGGCGGTTCCAGTTACCAGTATTTTCATAAATTACAAACGTGCGTCAGTCAGTTCGGTCGGAAAAACGTATTTCAAATCGTAAATTACCGAGTCTTTTTTACCCATCGCCTTTATTGAAGCGATATCCATTCGCTTGAATTGCTCATGCGCTACGGCCAAGAGCATCGCATCGTAACGCCCGTCTTCCGGCTTGTCGATGGTTGTTATGCCGTATTCCTCAAACGCTTCGACCGGATCGATCCAAGGATCGTAAACATGCACGTTAACGCCATAACTTTGCAGTTCTTTGACGATATCGACGACACGGGTATTACGTAAATCGGGGCAATTTTCCTTGAAAGTCAAGCCCATAATTAGCACATCGGAATCTTTGATATGGATGCGTTTTTGCAGCATCAATTTGATTAATTGCGACACGACATATTCGCCCATGCCGTCATTGATACGGCGTCCCGATAAGATGACTTCGGGATTGTAGCCGATCGCTTGGGCCTTATGAGTCAAGTAGTAAGGGTCGACACCAATACAATGTCCGCCGACCAATCCGGGCCGGAACGGTAAAAAATTCCATTTGGTACCGGCAGCCAACAACACTTCTTCGGTATCGATGCCGAGTTTATTGAAAATGATCGCTAATTCATTGATCAATGCGATGTTCAGGTCGCGTTGCGTATTCTCGATGACTTTGGCCGCTTCAGCGACTTTGATACTACTAGCCTTGTGCGTGCCGGCCGTGATGATACTTTGATAAAGCCGATCGATGCGGTCGGCGATTTCGGGCGTTGAACCGGATGTGACTTTTAGAATATTGGTGACTCGGTGTTCTTTGTCGCCGGGATTAATACGTTCCGGGCTGTAGCCGACAAAGAAATCTTGGTTGAATGTCAACCCCGATATTTTTTCTAGAATCGGCACGCAAACTTCCTCGGTCGCGCCGGGGTAAACAGTCGATTCATAAATGACGATATCATTGGGTTTGATCAGTCCGCCCAGCAGAGTGCTGGCTTTTTCCAATGGACTCAAGTCGGGCTGTTTATATTCATTGATCGGCGTCGGCACCGTAACGATGTAAATATTGCAGGCTTTGATTTCCTCGACCGATGAGGTGTAGGTCAAATAAACGGCTTCTTTTAATTCTTCCTCGTCGACTTCAAGCGTGTGATCGCTCCCGTTTTGCAATTCTTTGATACGCTCTGCATTGATATCGAAACCGATTGTCGGGTATTTCTTGCCGAATTCGACGGCTAAAGGCAGACCGACATAACCGAGACCGATCATTCCCAACTTGACATTTTCTAACATAGATTTTTATTCCTTTTGTCTAAAAGTCGAATATTAAATATTTTACTAAGGATTTCGAACAAACAACCTCACGACTTATCATCGTTCCTATGCTCTGCATGGGAGCGATTAACTTGCGTGGGATGCGTATAAAGCGTGAGATCCATTTAGGGAAGTTATTTTTTAGCGTATTCTAAGCGGTAAAAGACTCACTTTACTAATTGTTGATAAAGCTTAGCAGAGCGTAATTTAATTTTAAGCGCGATTTATTACAGTTTCGTAATTTTTTTGACTATTAAAATAATCGAGACGGCATCTGTTATTCATTGAATTCGCTAGAGGAACTTACAATCAATTTATGAACTCATAATATTCGACACTATGTAAGGAGATACCTTGTGAATAGTAATGAAACCGATAATAATAAAAGTAACGCCGAAAAAATGGAAAAGCTTAAAAACCTGACCGGCATCGTCTATTTATGTCAAGTCCTGGCATTCGGTTTTGCGGGCTTGCCTATTTTCATCGGTGTCGCGATTAACTTAATCAAGCGAAACGATGTTCGGGGCACTTGGTTGGAATCCCATTTCGATTGGCAAATCAAAACTGCTTGGGTCGCTGTCGCATTGTTAGCGGCAAGCGGTTTAACCTTTGCGATGGGCTTAGGTTGGTTTTTATTGCTATTTGCCGTGTTGTGGCTGGTTTACCGAATAGCCTTGGGCTGGCATACCCTATTCGATAATAAACCAATGATTCCCAAAGATTTCAAATAAACCAGAGCGCATTCGCCTAAACAGTAACACTCAAGTCCATTGACTTCTGAGTTTATCGCGATTCAATGCCAACCATTGAATCGCGACGATCGGAATGCCCGAGTTAATTTTACCCTGCTCCATGAGCCGATAAGCCTCATCGAAGCTCACGACCGAAACCCGAATATCCTCTTGCTCATGATCCAAACCATGAATTCCGCCGACGCCGGTACTATCGATCCTGCCGCAATAAAGACTAAGCCACTCCGACGAACCGCCGGGAGTCGTATAAAACGAATTGATCGGCAGTAATTCCAGAATTTCGCAGCCGGCTTCCTCGACTGCCTCTCGGTAAGCGACTTCCTCCGGCGATTCGCCCTCCTCGACCGCTCCTGCAACGATTTCCAACAACCAAGGGGCTTCCGGTCTTAAAATCGCACCGACCCTGAATTGTTCGATCAAAACCACGGTATCTTTGATCGGGTCGTATAACAAGACCGCGACACAAGAACCGCGTCTGAATAGTTCGCGTTCGACTTCCGGGCTCCATCCGCCGGCAAATAATCGATGTTTAAGCCGGTATTTTTCCAACAGAAAAAAACCGTGATAAACCTCATGCTTATCGAGAACTTCAAAATCCTTATCCATATTATTTTTGATAGGTTACTTTATAAATAGCGCCTAAGTTATCGTCGGAAATCAACAAACTACCGTCCGGCATTTCCAGGATATCGACCGGACGCCCCAAAACCTCATCGGACGACGTTAGCCAACCGGAAATGAAAGAATGTTCGGATACAGGCCGGCCGTTTTTAAATTTGACCAAGGCGATGCGATAACCGTGAGGTTGACTCCGGTTCCATGAACCGTGTTGGGCAACGAATAGCTGTTGTTTAAAGCGTTCGGGAAATTGCTCGCCTCGATAAAAACGCATACCCAATGGCGCTTTATGAGCCTTGAATTGCCATGCAGGAGCGACGAATTCGTCGCAGCTTCGTTGCTTGCCGAATTCCGGGTCGGCAATAGTGCCGCTGTGGCAATAAGGAAAGCCGAAGTGCTGGCTGGGCTCCATCCATTGATTCAATTCATCGGGCGGAATATCGTCCCCCATTAGATCGCGGCCGTTTTCTGTAAAGAACAGCGTATTCGTTCCGGGCTGCCAATCGAAACCAACGGTATTTCTTATCCCATGCGCTAAAATTTCAAGATCGGAACCGTCTGGGTTCAAGCGAATCAACGTTGCATAGATTTCTTTATCAGGCTCGCAAACATTGCAGGGCGCACCGACCGCGGTATAGAGTTTGCCGTCCGAGCCAAAACGTAAATATTTCCAGCCGTGGTGCCGATCGGAAGGTAAACCGTCTAATACAACGACCGGCTTAGGCGGGTTCGCCAAATTGTCGATAATATTGTCGAAACGGATAATCCGGTTAACTTCTGCAACATACAGCGAACCGTTTTGAAACGCCACGCCGTTAGGCATGTATAAATCGGTCGCGATGACATAGCGTTTGTCGGCCTTACCGTCGCCATTAGTATCCTGAACGGCATAAACAGCGCCCTGCTGGCGGGTGCCGACAAAAATCACACCCTTTTCGCCTCGGGCTAACGACCGGGCATTCGGAAGATCCTCGGCAAATAATGAAATGGAAAAACCGACCGGTAACTGTAATTGTTTTAAAACTTCATCGACGCTTGCGGCTTGGATCGGACACGATACAATCAGCGATAGTATTAAAAAGATTTTGGCTTTCATACAGAGGCCTCCAACAAATAAACTTTTCGGTATGGTAACACTCTAAAAAGCGCTTGAAATAAAAAAATTATCCCTTATATCGTTATCAACCCTCAATAAACTCAAGGTAATACACTTATGATGCGTATACTTCTTTTTTTAGCAACCAATGCCGCTATATTGGTCGTTATCAGCGTTATCTTTAATATATTCGGCATCAGCGGCGTATTGGATGCCCAAGGTGTCGATCTTAATCTGAACGCCTTACTGCTGATGTCGGCTATCATCGGCGTCACCGGCTCGGCAATCTCGTTGGCGATATCCAAATGGTCCGCTAAAAGCGCGATGGGCGTGCATGTCATCGAACATCCGCAAAATCAAACCGAAAAATGGTTAGTCGATGTTGTCGCCCGTCAAGCGAGAGCGGCCGGTATCGGCATGCCGGAAGTCGGCATTTTCCAAACACCGGACCCGAATGCATTTGCGACCGGCATGAATAAAAACAACGCTTTGGTTGCAGTCAGCACGGGTTTGCTACAAAACATGAGCGCCGAAGAAGTTGAAGCGGTTCTCGGCCACGAAATCAGTCACGTCGCCAACGGAGACATGGTCACGATGGCTTTGATGCAAGGTGTGGTTAATACCTTCGTGTATTTCTTCGCGACAGTAATCGGCCATACGGTCGACCGAGTCGTGTTCAAAACCGAACGCGGTTACGGTCCGGCTTATTACATCACGCAGATAGTGATGCAAATAGTCTTGTCGATTCTGGCATCGATGCTGGTCATGTGGTTCTCGCGTTACCGCGAATACCGTGCCGATGCGGGTGGAGCTAAATTGGCCGGGCGCGACAAAATGATCAATGCATTACGCGCCTTGCAACGGGCTCATGAGCCCGAAGAACTGCCGGGTCAATTGGCCGCATTCGGTATTCACGGCAGCCGCATGCACCGTTTGTTCATGAGCCATCCGCCTTTGGAAGAACGTATCGCGGCTTTGCAAAACAGCCGTTAATTTTTAGAAACAATGCCGGACTAGTCTGCTGGTCCGGTACTTCTTCATGACCCAATCGATTTTCATACGCTTCAGGCTCAACCTGAGCTACGATCAATATCTCGGCGTCTATCAAGGCCTGGCCAAAACTATATCGGTCATCGCCGACGACGGACGGCGCATTGAATTTCCTGCCGGAAACATACAGTCTTTTTTGACTAGACAAGGTATTCACGGACATTTCGAAATGGAACTGACGCCGCAAAACAAATTTGTCGGGATCAAGAAGTTATTGAATTAACTTATTAATTCTGCAAGCATTCAGTCCCCCGGCAATTATCGTTCCCACGCTCTGCGCTCATCGTTATACATAAATTGTAGGGTACGCTGCGCGTACCAAAGCCGTGCCCTGACGGTTCGATTGGCACATGAACATCGCGGGGTTACCATGGTACGCACAGCGTACCCTACGCGGATCACCTAGCGTTAGGTGTCACTGCCATTAAGTTAAGGGAAGCCCGTCATTCCGCCATGGACTGGCGGAATCCAGTGCCATGGATGGCAAGCTTTGGAGGCAAAGTAGATCCTGGATACAAGCATTACTTAATTCTGTGATGGCTTAACTTAATGGCAGTGTCGGACACCCCGGCGCCTCCTCGGGCACTGCCGAAATTTGAAGTGCGAAAGGTATAATTCCTTATTCTTCATGACTTCCATGAAATAATGCTTTTTCTAGGTTAAATCACCCCTCTTCTAAACTTCTCCGACGACGCTCGGGTATCGCGTCGAACTCAATGTTTTCACTGCCGTTCAACACTAAAAAGTGCTTGCCTTTTGCCCTTGAAATCATCGTAACGCCGGCTTGCCTAGCCATTTCGAGGCCCATTTGGGTCGCTCCGGAACGCGACAATAATATCGGTATACCCATTTGGGTGACTTTAATCACCATTTCCGAGGTTAAGCGTCCGGTCGTGTAAAAAACTTTGTCGGCGCCGGATAAATCATTCAGCCACATGAAACCGGCAATCGCATCGACCGCATTGTGCCGCCCGACATCTTCGACAAAAAAATCGATCCGGTCGCCGGTACATAGCGCGCAACCGTGGACCGCGCCGGCTTTTTTGTAAACTTCGTTATAATTTTTTAACGCATCGAGCATTGCGTAAAGCATCGATTGATTGATCGACACATCCGGCACTCGGATTTGCGTGAGTTTTTCCATCAATCGGCCGAATACCGTACCTTGCCCGCAACCGGTCGTCACCGTGCGCTGCGCCATTCGTTCGGAAAAATCGCTGCCACCTTGCCGAGTTACAACAGCAACCGCCTCGGTTTCCCAGTCGACTTGAACGATTTTGATTTCAACGATATCGTCGAAAAACCCCTGATTTTTTAAATACCCGAGCGTCAATAATTCGGGATGCGCGCCAATCGTCATCAAGGTTACGATTTCCTGCTTGTCCACGTAAATGGTTAATGCTCTTTCACCGACCAGTTCGATAGCTTGAGCTTCTCCTCGCTCGTCAAACGCGACGGACGGCATTGAAAAGCCTAAACCGGCATTAGTCATATCAGGCCGATAGAGGTTATTCATTGCTCTGCTCCTCCAACTCGGATAATTCAGCTAAGGTATTCACGTTGACAAAAACCTCGGGGTCGTCGCTAAAATCGACCTGAGTCATTCGATGTTTCATCAACCAACGGTCGATCTTACGCTCACCGCTGCCTAGATAATTTTTCAAGCTGGATTCGAGCGTTGTCTTGATAGCCAAAAACACCGGGTGTAAGCGCTCGCCATCGAACGCAACCGCCACATCGATTTTGGGGTTTAAACCTGCTTTTAACAATCGTTGCAAATGATCGGTCGTAATCAACGGCGAATCGCAAGGCAATACCAACAATAGTTCGGTATCGGTATATGTCATCGCGGAAAGAATGCCGGCCAAAGGCCCTTCAAAATTACCGTTTTGATCGGAAACGACCGGCAAACCGAATTGTCGATAGGCGTCGAGATTGCGATTGGCATTGATAATGACTTGGTCGACCAGCGGCTTAATTGAATCGATCGCATAGGAGACCATTGGCCTTCGATGAAACAACACCAGACCCTTATCTTGGTTATTCATGCGTCGGGCCAGTCCGCCGGCCAAAATAACGCCGGTCACTTTTGTTGGATTGCTCATGATGTTAAGCTGTTAATAGTGAATGGGAATAAAACTGTATGACAAGATTGATCGTTATTTTCGCAAGCCTGATGATTATTGCAAGCTGCGACACCGTGCATAAAAAAGGTGAATTCATCGAATATTACCGGGTCGAAACGCTCAAACCTTACGATGATGTGCTGGCGGAGATCAAAATTGCCATTGCAGAACACAATTTACGAATTACCGCACATAGTCGTATCGGAAAAGTGATCAGAGATCGAGGAACGGCAAATTTTCCGGATTACGATACGATACAATTTTGTAATCTGACTCACGCCGAAACGCTATTGACACTTTCGCCCCACGCGGTCAAGCATATGCCTTGCAATGTTGTACTCTATGCATTTGAGGGTAAAACCGTCGTCAGTACACATTTATTGCCTACGGACACAGGTAATCCTGAACTCGATGCATTCTCTGATAAAATGAACGATATGCTCAAACAAATTGTCGATTTTGCCGTCGAAGAATAGTTTTCCGGTCGATATCCGATATTGCACCTCAATAGAACATCAATATTTCACGCACTTTACGTAAATCAATAAATTGAACATGCTTTTGTTTTATTAGCATATTTTTTCACTTAATCAAAACAGGAACTAGAGACCTTCGCATGAAAATCAAACTTCTAATCGGTTCAGTCTTTCTCTCCGCTCTTGCCGGCTGTAGCGCAACTCAAGAAAAACTTGATGAAGACGCGCCTTTCGTCAGCGATTTTCCGACTCAGGAACGCGTCGATTATGTACTGAGCTGTATCGCTCAAAAAGGCGGATTGACTTACATTACCCAATACGGCTGCGGATGCAAAATAGACAAAATCGCTGAAAAAATGAGTTTTGCCGATTACGATCAAGCCAGAACCTTCGGTTTTATGCGTAAAACGCCAGGCGAGGCCGGCGGCGTATTCCGCGACCCGCCGGAAGCCAAACGATTGAGGAAGCTGATGGAAGAAGCCGAGGCTTATGCCGAAAAAAGTTGTTTCGTGAAATAACACCCTCAAGATTCGCTTTTGAAAAGAGGCTTTTGACGAATCGTATGAGCTCAGACAAAGGAGGCTATTTATGTCTGCTGTACTCAATAAAACGTATTACACTCAAGAAGAATATTTAGCGATCGAACGCCAAGCGCGAATCAAAAGCGAATACGTCGACGGCGAAATGTTCGCGATGACCGGAGCGAGTCGCGAACATAACCTGATTAATATCAATATTGCTCGAGAAATCAGCAATCAACTCAAAAACCGCCTCTGCGAGGCTTACATCAATGACATGCGGGTCAAGGCTAAAAAGGCGCGCAGCTATCATTATCCGGATATCGCGGTAGCTTGCGGCACGCCGCAATTCGAAGACAACCATGTCGACACATTGATCAATCCGTCGCTTATTATCGAGGTATTATCGCTTTCTACCGAAGCCTACGATAGAGGCGCTAAATTCTCGCACTACCGCAAGATCGAATCGCTTCGCGAATATCTGTTGGTCGCTCAAGACCAGCCGATGGTCGAGCGCTATGTCCGGCAAGGCGACGCTTGGCTTTTGACCGAAACCGCCGGACTCGATGCAAGCGTTCGCCTGGAAAGCATCGACTGCGTATTAAGGCTGAACGAAATTTACGACAAAGTTGCTTTCGAATCCGATCCAAGCTGCTAGACCAAACCAAGCCTTGTCGGCTTTGGTTTGGGATTTCGTAAAAAATAACTTCCTGGAGCTATGAGTTTTGTATCGGGTTCGGTTACTCGCTTGACAGGACGCCGTGAATGCATCCGTGTAGGCTTGACGGCGTTCCTCGACAGGCATACCCCGCACCCTGAACACGGAGAAATTTCTCAAACTGAGAATTGCTGAATCCTTAGTCAATGCTGGCCATATACTTTTTTACGGTTTTATAGCCAAAGTTTCGGTAAAACTTTGACCGGCTTTACAGTTCGCACGACTGGTCGGACTTTGACAAGATATATCGGTAAATTCCGCTTTCAAAATGCCGTTCTTTTCCGGTATGAAATAAAACCGGAAATTCGGATCGGCACTAATCGCGATATCGGTTTTCGCCGTCAAGATCGGCTTGTCGTTGAACGACACATTAACTCGATTGACGAAATGCGATTTTTTGACGAAACGCGTCACTTGATCCATCTGCATGCCGGTGATGTTGGGATGGCTAATGAATAATTGCGCCTCATTCGCCTCGCCTGGCTTGATATTATCGGACAACCGGAATTTGGCCTTGCCGAGACGCTTCATCGCTGCGTCCAAATCGGCTCCTATCGGCGCCGAACAGCCGCCACTGGCTTTAACAAACTTTTTGCTCATATAGAGTTTACCATCGTTCGTTTCGGCAATCGCGCGAACAAAGCTATAAGTATTGACACGAACTCTCATCGCTAAATCCGCTTTACCGCTATCGGGCGTGAATTCGAATTCGCCGACATAGGGAAAAGGATTCTTGTCGACCAGCACCAAAATCTTTTTGATGTATTTGTCGTTGGTTTGTGGGATTTTACTAATGATTTTCAACGGAACCAAAGCGGGATCTTCGGCTCGATAAGGCGCATCAAGTTCAATCACGGCATCGGATTCGGTAATCGTGCGTCCGGCGAAAAATTGATCTTTCAATTGCGAAGTCCAGGCCGACTCGTCTTCGGCAGCCAAAGCCCCATTTGCTATTAAAGCCAAGCAAAGGGCCTCAATTATTTTATTTATCATTTTGTTTCTCCTGTTAGGCAAATTAAAGAGTTATACCCATCGTAGATCAAAATTCGGCACCGGGGTGCCTCCTTAGGCACTGCCGAAATTTGAAGTGTCAAAGGTATAATAAATCGAAATATCAATCTTCCCATTCCAATTCGGCAAAAGCCGCCGTGACGTTTTTTTTATGAAATTCGTCGAACAACTGCCATTGATCTTTTAATTCATAACCGACCTGTTCGATCGCATCCTCGATAAATTTTCCGCTTTTAATCATTTTACGAATCTCGGTCAATAAAGTGCCGAGATAACGTTTTTGCGGCTCGAGACTCTTCGGCCAATCCGTAACTACCGGCCCGTGCCCGGGAATGACCTGCTTGAACGACTTTTTTTCTAATTCCGTAAGTTCCGCCAACCAACCTTTTAAACTGCCGTCGAGAGTCGGCAAATGTCCGATAAAAAACAAATCGCCGAGCCATAAGGTATCGGTCTTCTGGTCGTAGATGCTCAAGTCGTTATCGGTATGCGCGGTAGGATGCGCGGTCAAAAGCAATTCCCGCCCTCCGAGATCTAAGAGCAACGTTTTTTCAACCTCCATATCGGGCGGAATAATATGTTCGGCGGACAAGGCCATGCCAATCTGGTCTTCGGCTTTATCGATATAGAATTGTCCGCGCGCGGCCATTGCTCTGGCTAGTTTATGATGTCCGACAAATTGAGTGCCCGGTTCCTTAAATGCGATATTGCCGAAAATATGATCGGGATGAACATGGGTATTAATCACATAACAAATTGGTTTACCGGTCGTTTTGGCAATCGCGCGCTTGAGCGATTTTCCTTCTTCCGGATTACCGCCGGTATCGATCACCGCGACGCAGCGTTCGCCGACGATGAAACCGATATTCGCAATCGCACCGTGATTTTTATGGTCGGGCCACTCATGTTTGCCTTGATGCACATAAACACCATCAGCGACTTGCTCAATGCTCAACACGACGCCGGCATGGGTCTCTATACAAAAAAACGACGAAATGGCAATAATCAAATAACGCAAAACAAACTCCTACTCCTTTTATACTCAAAAATTAGTTAACTTTATGAAGGTATCGGGTGTGGCTAGCGAGGATGTCGGCAGCAGGGATCGCTGCCGTCAAGCCCCCATGGATGGGTTCACGGCGTTCCTCGATAGACACATCCCATACCTTTAATTCTTAGACGGTTTTTCGATCACAAATGAGTAAAATAAATATTTCATAGCACCCGCGGAAGCGCAGAGAATAGTAGGGATAGAGTATGCTTTCCATGGTCATAAACCAATTTCCGACTTTGGTTTCATGCTCTAAAATTTGAGTCGTAAACATAAATTCTAAATCTTTGCGCCTCTACGCGAGTCATTACAAAGTATCAACCCTCATAAACACAAATCCAAAAAAGCCTGTGTAGCTCTGGATCGTATCGCCTTTTTCGGAGCGATGATCTTAAGCTGCCAGATCAAACCGGTCGGCGCATTGAGCCTTTTCGCGACCAAACCCTGCCGCTCGTTTCGCAAAGCTTGCGACGAGGCAAAGCCAATTCCCAAGCCCGCGCGCACCGCTTCTTTGATACCCGAGACACCGGTCACTTCAATGCAGATTTTGGGTTGTATTCCCGCCGACGCCAACCACATTTCCACGGCTTGCCTGGCGCCTGAGCCCGGCTCCCGCCATATCACCTGATATTTCATGAATACATCCAATGGCACAAATTCCGGGTAATCACGGGCAATTTGATGATCTTCGGGCAAAACTAAAACAATCTCGTCTTCCTGCCAATTGATAACTTGATAATTGCCGGGCAGTTCCTGATCATGGACCGGTCCTTCGATAAAGCCTAAATCCAAATCTTCGAGATTTCGAATGATTTCATCGGTATCGCCGGTCTTCATTCTGACATTTACTCCGGCATGCGAAGTCTGTAATAACACCAAATACTGAGGCAAATAAAAACTGGCGATCGTCGTCGTCGAACCGAGTCTTAGAGTTCCGGCATTAACTTGTTGCAAGCAACGAACATACTCGCTGGCTTGATTGAAGGTATCGGTCATTTGCTGTGCATATTCCAATAAACCTTGTCCCGCAGGTGTCAACTCGATTTGATAGCCTTTACGGAAATACAAAGGTTCTCCGATTTGATTTTGTAGCAATTTTAATTGCCCGGAAACTGCCGGTTGCCCCAAATACAGATACTCGGCAGCTTGCGTAATACTTTTAAAACGAGCCACTACAGCAAAGGTCAGTAAATGCGTTGGGTTCATAAGCAATTGAATAATAAAATAATTGATAGCATCGCAAAAACCATTGTATCGATTCATAAGGCTTTCACCAATGTCTTTATCATTATTTCTGATGATTTTACTCATAAATGATGAGTTGAAACCTATATCATAGCTAAGTTAAAGTGCTCACACTGAGCATGAAGCAGAACATCCGACAACATCGCGAGTTCCTTGAGCATGAACAATTGGCTATAATTCCGCCCTATATGCGGACTATTTGGAGGAAACACCTGTGGCAGTGATCAATATTAGCCCCGAACAGATCAAAAAAAAGAAGCGTCAAGGCCCTAAAGGCCATGCAGTGGATCTTCGGGCTCTGGAAGAAGTCAAGACTCTATTGGGCGACGAACCTCGCCGAAGGGATTTATTGATCGAGCATTTGCATAAGATACAGGACCGTTTTCACCATATTTCTTCGAAGCACTTGGTCGCGCTTGCGAATGAGATGAACCTGTCCACCGCTGAAGTCTATGAAGTCGCTTCATTTTATCATCACTTCGATATCGTTAAGGAAGGCCAAACTCCTCCCCCCGATCTAACCATCCGTGTTTGCGAATCGGTCTCTTGCGAAATGGCGGGCGGCCATGAACTAATCGATGCCTTGGAAACCGTACTCAAAGACAAGGTCAGAATCCAAAAAGTCCCTTGCGTGGGCCGATGCCAACATGCACCCGTCGCCGTAGTTGGCCAAAACCCGATTGATGAAGCAACCACGGAAAGCGTCTTAAATACAGTTGCCGAACATGAAATCACAGCGCCGGTTGCCGAATATATCAGCCTCGAACAATACCGATCCGATGGCGGTTATCAAACGCTGAAAAAAGTCATCGAAGGCGACCTCAATCCCGAAAGCATCATCAAAAAAATGGAAGATTCGGGCCTTCGCGGTTTGGGCGGCGCAGGTTTTCCGGCCGGCAGAAAATGGCGCATCGTTAAAGGCTTCAAAGGCCCGCGTCTGATGGCCGTCAACATCGATGAAGGCGAACCGGGTACTTTCAAAGACCGACACTATCTCGAACAAGACCCTCACCGTTTTCTCGAAGGCATGCTGATCGCTGCGCTGACGGTCGGTTGCGATGAAATCTACGTCTATTTACGAGACGAATACGCCGGTTGCCGCGAAATTCTCACCAAAGAAATCGCCAATCTGCAAAATAACCCTCCGTCGACGGTCTACCGTCTTCCTCCGATTCATTTACGCCGCGGTGCCGGCGCCTATATTTGCGGCGAAGAATCGGCAATGGTTGAATCGATCGAAGGCAAACGCGGCATGCCTCGACTAAGACCGCCGTTTTTGGCCGAAGTCGGCCTGTTCGGTCGGCCGACGCTCGAACACAATATGGAATCGGTCTATTGGGTGCGTGATATCGTCGAAAAAGGTCCCGACTGGTTCTCGTCGCACGGCAGAAACGGCCGTAAAGGCCTTCGTTCGTTCTCGGTGTCGGGCCGAGTCAAAAATCCGGGCGTTCACCTGGCTCCTGCCGGTATCACGGTACGTGAACTAATCGACGAATATTGCGGCGGCATGCTCGATGGTCACGAGTTTTACGGTTACTTTCCTGGCGGCGCTTCCGGCGGAATCTTGCCGGCTTCGATGGGTGACATTCCGCTCGATTTCGATACCTTGAACCCGCACGGATGCTTCATCGGCTCCGCCGCAGTAATCATTTTTTCCAACCAAGACAGTGCACGTAAGCTGGCATTGAACGCGATGAAATTCTTCGAGGACGAATCGTGCGGCCAATGCACGCCATGCCGTGTCGGCACCGCTAAAGCCGCAGACCTAATGATACAAGACAATTGGGACACTGACTTGCTCGAAGAATTATCGTCGGTGATGGTCGACGCATCGATCTGCGGTCTCGGCCAAGCCGCTCCTAATCCGCTACGCTGCGTCATCAAGTATTTTCCCGACGAATTAACAAGCACTAGAGGTTAACTCATGGCTGCGAATCCTGAATTTATGAATCAACCGCAAATCGGTTTCAAACTCGACGGTGAGGAAGTTTTTGCTTTTGAAGGCGAAACTATCTTGCAGGCCGCAAAACGACACGGCAAAGAAATCCCACATCTATGTTATTCGGATAATCTGCGCCCCGACGGCAACTGCCGGGCCTGCGTCGTCGAAATCGAAGGCGAACGAGTACTAGCACCGTCATGCTGCCGCAAGCCGTCAGAAGGCATGAACATCAAGGCGGAAAGCGAGCGTGCAGTCCGTTCGCAAAAAATGGTCTTGGAACTGCTAAAATCGGACATGCCGAAGCAGTCCCAATCTCCTTACACCCTGAAATCGGAACTGGATTTTTGGGCCGAAAAAATGGAAGTCGGCACGCCTCGTTTCAAAGGCCGCAGCCAACCGCAAGCCGATCTTTCGCACCCGGCAATCTCCGTCAATCTCGATGCCTGCATTCAATGTACCCGTTGCCTGAGAGCTTGCCGCGAAGAACAAATGAATGACGTGATCGGCTATGCGAATCGCGGTTCGCATTCCGAAATCGTGTTCGATATTGCCGATCCGATGGGCGCCAGCAGTTGCGTCGCTTGCGGCGAATGCGTCCAGGCTTGCCCGACCGGCGCGTTAATGCCGGCCGGAAATGTCGGTCTGCAAGAAGCCGATAAAACCGTCGATTCGACCTGCCCTTACTGCGGCGTCGGCTGTTTGATCAAATATCATGTCAAGGATGACAAAATCCTTTATACCGAAGGACGTGACGGTTACACGAATCATTTCCGTCTCTGCGTCAAGGGTCGTTACGGTTTCAATTACATCCACAACCCGTTGCGTCTGACCAAGCCATTGATAAGGCGCGAAGGGGTTCCGAAAAGCACTGAATTGTTGGACCCTAATGACTTAGATAAAGAATTCAGGGAAGCAACTTGGGAAGAAGCGCTCGACTTCGCCGCAAACGGCTTGAAAAAAATCCGCGACGAAAAAGGCAAGAAAGCGCTGGCCGGCCTCGGTTCGGCGAAAGGCAGTAACGAAGAGGCTTATTTGTTCCAAAAACTGGTGCGCATCGGCTTCGGTTCGAACAATGTCGACCATTGTACCCGTTTGTGCCACGCATCTTCTGTTGTCGCGCTATTAGAATGCTTGGGATCGGGCGCGGTATCGAACCCGGTTTCCGATGTCGCACAAGCCGAAGTGATCATCATCATCGGCTCGAATCCGACCGTCAATCATCCGGTCGGCGCGACATTCATGAAGAATGCAGCTAAACGCGGTACCAAAATTATCCTGATGGATCCGAACCGCACCCCGATCGCGAAATACGCGTCACATGTGCTGCAATTCCGCCCCGACACCGATGTCGCATTGCTGAACGGCATCATGCATACAATATTGGCCGAAAATCTACAAAACGACGCCTATATCAAACAATATACCGAAGGCTTCGATCAGATGCGCACGCATCTGCGCAACTATAGCCCGGAAAAAGTCGCGCCGGTTTGCGGCATCGACGCCGAAACCATCAAAGAAGTCGCACGGCTTTACGCGACATCGAAAGGCTCGATGATCCTTTGGGGCATGGGCATATCGCAGCATATTCACGGTACCGACAACGCCCGCTGCTTGATCGCGCTGGCTTTGATGACCGGCCAAATCGGAAGACCCGGCACCGGCCTGCACCCGCTACGCGGTCAAAACAATGTACAAGGGGCTTCGGATGTCGGTTTGATTCCGATGGTCTATCCGGATTACGAACCGGTCGAAGACCCGAAATTCCGAGCGAAATACGAAAAACTCTGGAATACCGAGCTGGATCCGAAACGCGGCTTGACCACGGTCGAAATGATCCATGCGATTCTCGACGACGAAGTGTTCGGTATGTACATCGAAGGCGAAAACCCGGCGATGTCCGACCCCAACCAAAATCATGCTCGCAAGGCCCTGGCCTCGCTAGAACACCTTGTTGTGCAAGATATCTTCCTGACCGAAACCGCTGGATTTGCCGACGTCATCCTGCCGGCTTCGGCTTTCTACGAAAAGACCGGCACGTTCTCGAACACCGATCGCCGCGTACAGATGGGCCGCCAAGCGGTCAATCCTCCGGGCGAAGCAAAACAAGATCTGTGGATCATTCAAGAAATCGCAAAACGTTTGGGCTGCGATTGGAATTATCAAGGCCCCGAAGATGTATTCAACGAAATGCGCCAAGCGATGACCAGCATTGCCGGCATGACATGGGAACGACTCGACCAGGAAGACTCGTTGACTTATCCGCTCGAAAATGTCGGCGACCCGGGACAACCGGTGATCTTCACTGACGGCTTCCCGACCGCGACCGGCCGAGGCAGATTCGTACCGGCCGACTTCATTCATGCCGACGAACTGCCCGACAACGAATATCCTTTGATATTCATCACCGGTCGTCAACTCGAGCACTGGCACACCGGCAGCATGACACGGCATTCGGCGACGCTGGACTCGATCGAACCCGATCCAGTCGTCAGCGTGCATCCGCTGGACTTGGAAAAACTTGGCGTCGAACCGGGAGGCTTCATCACGGTCGAATCGCGGCGCGGCAAACTCAGCGCCTATGCCCGTGCCGAACTGGGCATACAGCAAGGGACCGTTTTCATGGCATTCTGCTATAACGAAGCCAGCTCGAATCTAGTCACCAATGACGCTCTGGACCCTGCCGCAAAAATTCCCGAATTCAAATTCTGCGCGGTTAAGGCTTACGCAGGCGGGACACCGAATAAGCGAATAAACTAAGGTCTTACCTTTCCGATTACTCATGAACTCCCCGGCTTCGTGCCGGGGCTAGCATGAGCATGGCCAAAGAATCCGACATGAAAATCCAATTCAAATTGATCTCAACACTTTTAACCATTGCCCTCGCGGCTTGCTCGGGTTCGGAACAGCAAACTGATGTTTCTCAACAATCAAAGCCACTCGAAACGCAAACCAAAGCACTTGAGGATGCTAAAAAGATGGAATCTTTGCTGCAGGAAAACGCCGACCGAAGAAGGGAGCAAATGGAGCAAGAAGGAATTTGAATACACCGACTCCCACGGAAGACCGTGAGGCCGGAAACGAGTTGTGATCACAACAGGCAATCGAAAAAATAGAATTCGTCCGCTTAACTATGCCAAGGATAAGCTTCGCGCACCGGTATCTCAAACAGGGGAGGTTGTAAAGGTATTGGCGAGTACATCCAGGGTAAACGCATTAAAATAATCAATATATCAAAATGTTACCCTGTTGCTTAGAACGCTTAGTCAATTTGGATTAACTTATGCCCCCTTCCCTGGGTCCCGATAGGGGAGCGGCAGAGATGCTGTCACAGAGCCTACAGGAGGTATTCACAGCGCCCTTTGACGGACACCCCGGCGCCGAAATTGGCCAGCAAAGGGGGGGTAAATGCTTTTTCTAAAACGATTGTGAGATCAATCTTTCAAACCCAACACATCCTGCATATCGTACAAACCGTTCGGTTTGTCTTTCAACCAAATTGCTGCTCTGACGGCGCCGTTCGCGAAGGTCAAGCGATTACTGGCTTTATGAGTGATTTCGACGCGCTCGCCCTCATCGGCAAACATCACTGTGTGCTCTCCGACGATATCCCCTGCCCGGATCGTCGAAAAACCGATCGTTTTTCGATCTCTTTCACCGGTGACGCCTTCCCTGCCATAGATCGCACAATCTTTTAAGTCACGGCCTAATGCCGATGCGACCACTTCGCCCATGCGCAATGCTGTTCCGGAAGGTGCGTCGATTTTATGCCTGTGATGGGCTTCTACGATTTCGATGTCGGTATAATCGCCCATGACTTTCGCGGTCATCTCAAGCAATTTCAGAGACAAGTTAACGCCAATACTCATATTAGGCGCCATTACGATCGATACATCTTTTGACGTCTCGGCGATGACATGTTTTTGCTCTTCACTATAACCGGTGGTGCCAATCACAATACTTTTTCCCGCTCGGCGGCAAATCTCAATATAATCCATCGACGGTTCAGGCCTTGTGAAATCGATCAACACATCGAACCTGTCTATTACCGATGCTAAACTATCGACTACTTTGACCGCCAACGGGCTGATACCGGCCAATTCTCCTGCATCCTTGCCGATCGATAAGCTGTCCGACCTTGAAACGGCAACAGTTAATTCGGCATTGTCGGCAAAAGCGGCCGCTTTAATCAAGCACAAGCCCATCCTTCCGGAAGAGCCAACCACGGCAATTCTTGTCATTTGATTATCCAGTCAATTTGTCAAAAAAACTTTTTACACCATCCATCCAAGAATGTTCTTGAGGACTGTGCTGCTTACCGCCGCCGGTTAAAGACTCGCCCAGTTTTTCAATCATCTCTTTTTGTTCCTTGGTTAAATGCACAGGCGTTTCGATTTGCACGCGGCAGAGCAAATCGCCGATAGCGCCTCCGCGAACCGGCTTCACCCCTTTGCCACGCAATCGGAATAATTTACCGGTTTGAGTTTCAGCGGGAATTTTCAATTTGACCCGGCCATCTAAAGTCGGTACTTGCAATTCGCCGCCAAGGCAAGCGGTCGGGAAACTGATCGGTACTTCGCAATACAAATTAGCCCCATCGCGGGTAAATATCGGATGATCCTTAACATGAACCTGAACGTACAAGTCGCCGGCCGGTCCGCCGCCCTTACCGGCTTCACCTTCTCCGGACAAACGAATTCGATCGCCGGTATCGACGCCGGGAGGCACTTTGACTGACAATGTTTTAGTATCCTGAACCCGGCCCTGTCCATGACATTTCCGGCAAGGGTCTTTGATTTGTTTACCGGTTCCGCCGCACGTCGGACAGGTTTGTTGAACCGAGAAAAAACCTTGTTGCATCCGAACTTGGCCATGGCCATGACAGGTCGAGCATGTGACCGGAGAAGAGCCTTTTTTTGCACCGGATCCATGGCATTCGTCACACACGACCATGACCGGCACGCGAATTTTTGCCTCTGTTCCGCCTACCGCTTCTTCTAGGGTTAACTCAAGGTTATAACGAAGATCGGCACCACGCTGAACACCGCCGCGAGCACGTCCTCCGCCACCAAAAATATCGCCGAAAACATCGCCGAAGACATCACTAAAACTTTCGCCGCTAAATCCCCCGCCAAAGCCTCCGAAACCGCCCGGACCGCCACCCATCGATGCATCGACGCCGGCATGGCCGAATTGATCGTATGCGGATCTTTTTTTAGGATCGGATAAAACCTCATAAGCCTCTTTTATTTGCTTAAATTTTGCTTCGGCTTCATCAGGATTATCTTTGTTTCTATCCGGATGGAATTTCATTGCCATGCGGCGGTAACTTTTTTTGATTTCCGCGTCGCTGGCGTTTCTATCGACGCCGAGAAGCTTATAGTAATCTTCTTTTGCCATGTCTATTAATTATCGTTCGATACAGTCACATTATTTCCCGTAGAAATAAAGGCTCGATTGAGTAGCGTTATAAAACACCATGCCTTGATACTATCAAATTCGGCGCCGGTCGACATACCGTAAACGGCAAGTCGACCCGACCGGCGCCGGCATGGAATTATTTCTTGTCGTCGTCTTTGACTTCTTCAAACTCGGCATCGACCACGCCGTCATCGGCTGTCGAAGTACTTGAAGAAGACTGCTGGTCGGCTTGGGCACCGCCTTCAGCTTCCGCTTTTTGCGCATAAACGCGTTCAGCCAGTTTACCGGACAATTCGGTCAGCGCATTGGTTTTGGCTTCGATAGACTCTTTATCGCTTCCTTTCAGAGCTTCTTTCAATTCATTGATCGCAGTTTCGATCGACGACTTTTCATCGGCGGAAACTTGATCGCCGAGCTCCTTCATCGATTTTTCGGTGGCATTGATGATCCCTTCTGCATGATTACGCGCACTCACCAATTCGGTCACTTTGCGATCTTCATCGGCATGCGCCTCGGCATCCTTGACCATGCGATCGACTTCTTCATCGGATAGACCGCTAGAGGCCTTGATCACAATTGACTGTTTTTTACCGGTCGCTTTGTCTTTAGCCGAGACATTCAAAATACCATTTGCGTCAATGTCGAAAGTCACTTCGATTTGCGGAACGCCGCGCGGCGCAGGTGGAATATCGGCCAAATCGAAACGGCCCAGTGATTTATTACCGCTGGCAACTTCCCGTTCGCCTTGTAAAACATGAACCGTTACAGCGGTTTGATTGTCGTCCGCCGTTGAAAAAACCTGTGAAGCATTGGTCGGAATCGTTGTATTTTTCTCGATCAATTTCGTCATTACACCGCCCAAGGTTTCGATACCGAGCGATAGAGGCGTTACATCGAGCAACAATACATCTTTGACATCGCCGCCTAATACGCCGGCCTGAATCGCTGCACCTAAAGCAACTGCTTCATCCGGATTAACATCCTTACGCGGCTCTTTGCCGAAGATCGATTTAACGAATTCTTGAACGCGAGGCATTCGAGTTTGACCGCCGACCAAAATCACATCGTCAATGTCGGACGCGGATAAGCCTGCGTCTTTTAGCGCCATTAGGCATGGGGCTTTGGTTTTATCAATCAGATCATCTACCAAGGATTCCAATTTAGACCGAGTCAATTTGACATTTAAATGTTTTGGTCCTGTCGCATCGGCCGTGACATAAGGCAGATTGATATCGGTTTGTTGCGAAGACGACAATTCGATTTTGGCTTTTTCTGCTGCTTCTTTGAGTCGTTGCAGCGCTAATGGATCGCTGTGCAAATCGATACCGTTGTCGCGTTTGAATTCGTCGGCCAGAAAATCGATGATGCGCAGGTCGAAGTCTTCACCGCCGAGGAAAGTGTCGCCATTGGTCGACAATACTTCGAACTGATGCTCGCCCTCGATCTCGGCGATTTCAATGATTGAAATATCGAATGTACCGCCGCCTAAGTCGTACACGGCAATTTTCATATCGCCTTTCGGTTTGTCCATCCCGAATGCCAACGCAGCGGCGGTCGGCTCATTGATAATGCGTTTGACATCGAGACCCGCAATTCGGCCCGCATCTTTAGTTGCCTGACGCTGAGAATCGTTAAAATAAGCCGGTACGGTAATGACCGCTTCTTTAACTTCTTCACCTAAATAAGCTTCGGCGTCTTTTTTCAGTTTCATCAAGACCCGAGCCGAAACTTCAGGTGCCGCCATTCTTTTACCGTGACATTCAACCCAAGCATCACCATTATCGGCCGGCACGATTTTATACGGCACCATTTTAATATCTTTTTGCACAACATCGTCTTTGAAGCGGCGGCCTATCAAACGCTTGATTGCGAACAGTGTGTTTTCGGGATTGGTTACCGCCTGACGCTTGGCCGATTGCCCGACGAGCACCTCGTCATCCTTGGTGAAAGCGATGACTGAAGGCGTGGTTCTAGCGCCTTCGCTATTTTCGATGACGCGTGCGGTGCCGTTTTCGAGCACAGCCACGCAAGAATTCGTGGTTCCTAAATCTATTCCGATTATTTTAGCCATTGATTGCTCCAGACTTGAGAGTGTATTTAAAAAATTAGTCGATTACGATATGGGGGCAGTTTTAATGTGTTCAAGCCTGTTCATCGATTTTTGGTGTTTCTTGCGGAGGATTGTCTTCAGCTTTGGCGACAACAACCATTGCCGGACGCAACAAGCGCCCATTCAATACATAGCCTTTCTGAAATACATTAATAACCGAGTTCGGTTCGGCATCTGCAGATGGCTGCATAGCCATCGCCTGATGCAACTCAGGATCAAACGGTTGCCCAAGCGGATTAACCACTTCAATATTGAATTTAGAAAAAACGGCTTCGAATTGTTTTAATGTCAATTCGCTGCCTTCTCGAAACTTTTGTACTTCCGGGCTATCACCGATAGCGGCTTGCAAACCAAGCTCTAAACTATCGACAACAGTCAACAGCTCTTTGGCAAAATTTTCCAACGCAAACTTATGGGCGTTTTCCAAATCCTTTTGGGTTCTTCTTTTCAGATTTTCCATTTCCGCTTGTATGCGCAGAACTTTATCCCAATTTTCCGTAGCCTTTTGTTCGGCCTCTTCGAGCTTTTTCGACAACTCTTCGATATCGACCTTTTCAGCCGTCTGCGGCTGATTGTTTTCGTCTATATTGTTATCTAGCTGCGCATCAGCGCTTTGCTCCAAAATAGTCTCGGCTTGCTCGTCCGCTGCCTTTTCCGGCAACTCCTGCTCGTTACTCATTATTAAACTCCGGTTTAAATAAAAAACGGTCCGTATCCACGGAAAAACTCTATTTCAAGAAATGTGGGGCTTATGTTTTGGGATTCAAGGCCGCGCCTAATAATTTTGCCGTTACATCGACAAAAGGAATCACTCTTTCATAAGCCATTCGGGTGGGTCCTATTACGCCTAAAACACCGACTACTTGTTCGTTAATCGAGTACGGTGCGGTAACCAGGCTGCATTGTTCGAATGCGTGATAACCGGACTCCTCACCGATAAAAATTTGTACGCCTTCGGCATTTAAGCATTGATCAAGTAGATGGATAACACCTCGCTTTTGACTGAAAGCATCGAATAATTCCTTGAGCCTCTCCATGTCCGATAATTCGGAAAAACCCATTAGATTCGTCTCGCCGCTTAACACATAATCTTCATCCGACTTTTCGGGATCGAGTGCCAACTTAGCCATTTGCACCGCATCCAACATTTCCCTATTCATTTGTTCTTGGGCGTCTTTGAGCTCTTTCAGAACGGCCTTTCTGACTGCGGCTAGGCTTAACCCGGAATAGACGGAATTTAAATAATTGGCGGCTTGCTGCAATTGTGCAGGCGTAAATTGCTTTGAGGTATGGAGGATTTTATTATGCACTTCCTGTTCATTAGTCACGAAAATGACCAATACGCGGGTGTTGGATAACGGCAAAAACTCGATATGGCGTAAACTGACCAGTTCGCGCTTGGGCAATGTCACGACACCGGCCATCCGCGTGACGTCGGATAATATTCTCGATGCCATCCCGATGACATCATTGACGTTATCTTTAGCAATTAAATTTTTGCGCAAGAGTTTAAGTTCTTCCGAGTTCAGAGGCTTTACCGTGAGCAACGAATCGATAAACAAACGATAGCCACTCACGGTCGGCACCCGGCCTGCACTAGTGTGCGGAGAACGAATTAATCCCATATCTTCCAGATCGGCCATGACATTACGAATCGTTGCAGGACTCAATTTTAATTCGGTATCCTTAGATAATGCACGCGAACCTACCGGTTGTCCGTCTTGGATATAACGTTCAACCAATGCTTTCAATAATTGCAGCGATCTTTCGTTCAACACCTGATTATTATTCACATTAAACCCTCTATCTTATTAGCACTCTACCCCATCGAGTGCCAGCGGCGCAAATTAGCAGCTCCCCCCCTGCTTGTCAATACCAGCAAATATAATAAAAACACCTACTTAGCATAACTCGCGTAACATCCCCCATCACAGACCAAATACCTAGGGTGTCGAAATTTACCGATTTTCATATCAGATAGAATGACTGCTTTATGGATTTTGAGAAAATAACTAGCGCTTTATAGCCTATGATCATCAACAAATTCCAAGATAGTTTGAGCGCCGCAGGGTGCGCATCGCGCACCCTGCGCCTGGCGCTTAAAAATCTATGAACACCAACAATTTCAAAAATATTTTTGAGTTTAAAACGCGGGAACACAGTAATTAGCTAAAAATAGCTTTTTTCGACTACCCCCTTTCATCTTTCCCCTTGCTGCTTGCACCTTTGACCTTTCTTCTTTCACCTTTTAAACCTCACCCCTTGACTTATTGAGTATAATTCGATCAAATCCTTTCTTAAATTAATGACAATGCACAGCTCATTCAAAACCATCGGCATTATCGGTAAAGCCAGCGACCCCGGAATTGCCGAAACTTTAGCGATTCTTTACCGTTATCTTAAACAGCACGACTATGCCGTCATAGTAGACCGCTTGAGCGCTCAATTTTTAACGGACGCCGACGTTGAAAGCTCGGCCATCGAGACTATCGGACAGCGCTGCAACCTGATTATCGCCGCTGGTGGCGACGGTACGTTTTTATCTGCCGCGCGGGCAATCGCCCAATACGACATTCCACTAGTCGGGATCAATTTGGGACGCCTCGGGTTTTTGGTCGACATTTCGCCCTATGAACTATTGCCTAAGCTCAATAACATTTTAACCGGCCATTATAGCGAGGAAAAACGTTACTTATTACGGACCAAAATCATACGCGACCACCGAGTCTTTAGCGAGCAGACTGCCGTTAACGAAGTCGTCGTGCATCGATGGGTAACACCCAGTATGATAGAAATCGTCACGCGCATTAACGGCATCTATCTAAATTCTCAGCGTTCCGACGGCATGATCGTCTCGACTCCGACCGGTTCGACCGCTTATTCGTTGTCGGCGGGCGGTCCTATTTTGCATCCGTCTCTGAATGCCTTGGTTTTGGTACCGCTTAACCCCCATACGTTATCGAATCGCCCAATCGTCATTGACGATTCGGCCGAAATCGAAATCAGCTTCTGTCAAACTAAACAAATCAATGCCTTAGTCACCTGCGATCATCTCGAAATACCCGAAGTATTGATCAGTGATAAAATTTTGATAAAAAAAGACCCGAAACCGATTAGAATTCTCCACCCCGAAGGACACGATTTTTTTGAAATCCTCAGAAAAAAACTCAACTGGAGCGGCGGTTATCCTTAACCCATTTTCATGCTATTAAATCTTTCTATTAACGACCTAGCTGTCGTCAAAACATTAGACCTGGATGTGAACGCCGGAATGTCGGTTTTGACAGGCGAAACCGGCGCTGGAAAGTCGATTTTATTGACCGCACTTGGCTTAGCACTGGGCGATCGAGCCGATTCAGGCTATATTCGGCCGAACAGTAAACGTGCTGAAATCAATTTAGAATTCGATTTATCCGATGCCCCTCTTGCGAAAACATGGCTTGAAGAAAACGAACTGGATGATGATCAACACTGCCTGATTAGGCGAGTTATCAACCATGACGGTCGATCAAAAGCCTATATCAACAATCGCCCAGTTACATTACAAACTTTACAAGAACTGAGCGAAAAGCTAGTTGAAATACACGGACAGCATGCACATTTGACTTTACTTCATAGCGATGAACAACGCCGATTGCTAGATGTGTTTGCCGACAATCAAGCCCTTTTGGAACAGGTCAATACCTATTTTCAACAATGGCAGCAAAACAATCGGGAGTTACAATCTCTGAAAAAAGCCAGTGTCGATAGTATCGAGCGCGAGGAATTATTACGCTACCAACTCGACGAATTACAACAACTCGACTTGAACAACTTCAATTATGCCGAAATTGTGGATGAACACAGTAAACTAGCGCATTTGGAAGAGATTCTATCGACCGGACATCGGCAACTCGATTTGCTCTACGAAAACGACGAACAATCGCTCAATCGTCTGCTGCTGCAATCGACTCATGCTTTGAATGATTTAACGCGTTTTGCGCCGGATATCGAATCTATCAACGGCATTTTAAACGAAGCACAAATTCAGATTGAAGAAGCCGCTCACCAATTGCGTCGTTATTTGGACAACCTAGAAGCCGACCCGTTAAGACTGGAAGTGCTGGAAAATCAAATCGGCATTATTCAAAGTCTCTGCCGTAAGCATCATGTTCAGCCAGAAGAATTGCCTGAGCTAGCTACGCATCTCGAACAAGAACTCAACAACCTGACACACAGCGGCGAACGAATCGATAGCTTGACCGATAAAGTTAAAAAACTGCTCGCTAAATACGGTGAAATAGCGGATCAATTGACACGACAACGCCAACAAGGCGGCCAGCAGTTGCAAACCCGAATTTCGGCGATGATCAAAGAACTCGGCATGCCTCAAGGCGAATTTATAGTGAAAATTTCGCCGCTAGATAGCTCGCTCCCGCGCACCGATGGACAAGATAAAGTGGAATTTCTAGTGAGCGCCAATCCGGGGCTTCCAGCCAAACCCCTAGCTAAAGTTGCATCCGGAGGAGAGTTATCGCGCATTAGTTTAGCGATTCAAGTCACGACTAGTCACGACAAAACCACGCCGACAATGATCTTCGACGAAGTCGACTCCGGAATCGGCGGCGGCATTGCCGAAATTGTCGGACAAAAGCTACGCGCATTGAGCCTCAATCGACAAGTTATGTGCGTTACACATCTGCCACAAGTCGCATCGCAAGCCCATCATCATTTGTATGTGTCCAAAAATAACCGAAGCGATATCACGACATCCAATGTCAGGCCGCTCAACACCGAAGAACGCGTCGAAGAAATCGCTCGAATGCTCGGCGGCGTTAACATTACCGAGAACACCTTGGCCCATGCCCGAGAAATGCTTTTTCAATCGATCTCCGACACTTCGTCGGTTTTATAACATAGGAAAAACAAAGAATGATCCGTTTTCCAGCAGAATGGGAAAAACAATCCGCCGTACTGATTGCATGGCCCGATCAAGCCGGCGATTTCGGGGCGAATCTCAACGACGTCGAACAAAGCTATCGCTTCATCGCGGAAACGATCAGTCGTTATGAATCGTTGATCATCGTGTGCAAGAATGCGGTCCACCAGCAGCTCATTGAAACGCTATTACAAACCGGCAAATCCGCGATTCGCTTCATACATGCCGAGTATAACGACATTTGGGTTCGAGACACCGCATTTCTGACCGTCGAAAAAGACGGCAAGCCGCTGTTCCTGAATTTCCGTTTCAACGGCTGGGGCGGAAAATACGAGCACGCGGCTGACAACGCTTTAAATCGGAATATGCTAAAAAACGCTCCGTTCGCAAGCACCCCACATCTCGATATCGATATGGTACTCGAAGGCGGCAGCGTCGAAAGCGACGGCAAAGGCACGATATTGACGACCAAACAATGCCTGCTCAATCCGAACCGAAATCCGGATTTGAGCAGGGAGCAAATCGAGGCGCAATTACAAAAGCATTTCGGCGCCGAACGCGTGTTGTGGATCGATCAGGAAAATCTTGACGGGGATGACACCGATGCCCATATCGACACGCTCGCTCGCTTCTGTAGCCCCGATACGATCGCCTACACCAGCTGCAACGATCCGTCCGAGAAGCATTACCAAAGCCTGAAAAACATGGAGACTCAGCTTAAGGCGCTAAAAACCGCCAGCGGCGAACCCTACAAATTAGTTGCTCTGGATTTGCCGAAGCCGATTTTAGATGAAGACGGCAAGCGTTTACCCGCCAATTATTCGAACTTTCTGGTCATCAATGATGCTGTCATGGTCCCAGTCTACGATGACCCAATGGATCGAACCGCCGTCGATAAACTAGCCGAATGTTTTCCGCAACACGAAATCATTGCCACGCCCTGTCGGCCGATCGTGCATCAATACGGCAGCCTGCATTGCATGACGATGCAATTTCCGGCAACTATCTCGACAGATTAAGGAATAAGGATTTCGTGATAAATAACGTCGAGGAACTACGGGCTTTGCTGAGGGTTCGGTAGCTCGCCTGATAAGGCGCCATGAATTTTATCCCGCAAAGGGTATAACTGGGCCCGGCAATTGGCGATATAATACCGAACTTTTTCGAACAGCAGTCATATCTCACAATCATGAAATCGAACTTCATCGTCCCGTCAAGCTTTGCTTGTATACACACCAAGCAGAGCTTGGACTATATACACTCCCAAGCTAGGGCTTGGGAGCGAGAGATTTTTCCGAACCGCAGTCATACATCATAATCATGAGCTCGAACATCATCGTCAGCGCGATTCAACAACCTTGTAACGCCGACAAAGCCGGCAATTTAAATCTTTCGATCGACTTAATCAAAGAGGCCAAACAATCCGGTGCTAACTTAGCCGTTTTGCCGGAGTTACATTTAGGTCCGTATTTTTGCCAGAATGAAGATTTCAACTCCTTTGCCACGGCCGAACCGATTCCAGGGCCGAGTACCGAAATACTGTCTCAAGCCGCCAAGGAACATGAAATCGTCATCATATCGACCATATTCGAAAAACGTGCTCCTGGCCTTTATCACAACACTGCCGTCGTTTTCGACACAGACGGTAGCATCGCCGGCAAATACCGCAAGATGCATATTCCCGACGATCCCGGTTATTATGAAAAATATTACTTCACACCCGGCGACATCGGTTTCAAACCGATAGAGACCTCGATCGGTAAATTAGGCGTGATGGTTTGCTGGGACCAATGGTATCCGGAAGGCGCGCGTTTGATGGCACTGGCAGGCGCCGATATTTTGATTTATCCGACCGCGATCGGTTGGGATCCTGCTGATACTAACGAGGAAAAGCAGCGCCAACTCGACGCCTGGATCACAATTCAACGCGCGCACGCGGTCGCTAACGGACTACCGGTCGTTGCCTGCAACCGCATCGGATTCGAAGCATCGCCCGATGACGCCTCGACCGGTATCGAATTCTGGGGCAACAGTTTTATTACTGGGCCGCAAGGCGAATTTCTCGCGCAAGCCGGATCCAGCGAGCAAATCATCCTAACCCAGGAACTGGACCGCGGGCGTAGCGAGCGCGTCAGACAAGTTTGGCCTTATCTACGCGACAGAAGAATTGACGAGTACGGCAATTTAATTAAACGATTTATCGATTAATTATCCTAGGAGCCTGTCCGAGAACAGACTGATCTACTGCGGACAAGCTTCTATATAACGCATTTCATCATGAAGGTAATTATTCACTCCCCCCTCGTTCCCACGCTACAGCGTGGGAACGAGAAATAGAGCTTTCGATCACCCAAGAGGTTATCGGGAATGTTTATACTTCATGTGCTTCAAGGTTAAACTGCCGAATTTGAGATTATTACCTTTGCTAGTCAAATTTAGGCGGATTTTTGCTCCTCAGCAATTGCTCCTGCATTGCCCTAATACACGCCATCCATGGCGTAATACAAAATCCGCATTCGCACCTTCCTTGGCGCTTGCGATATTTGCTCCTGCTATCTCTTATTATCAGACGTTCCATCATCGATGAAAAATATCTGTTCGACAATCCAACCGATCTTTCCGGCAATTCTTGGCTTGCTTATTTTTACTTTACTAAGCAGCTTAATTCCTCAAGTCGTTTTGGCTCAAAGCCAAAACGGCAAGCCTGTAACTTCCGAATATGACCCGGAGAACCTACGCAACAAAATCGAAGTACTCACCGCCCGGGAAGATCTCGACGAAGGCGTCAAAACCAAAACGCTTAAATATTATCAGTCCGCGTTAGACAATCTCGCCAATACCGGAGAGTTTAATTTTCGCAGTGAAAACTACCAAAAAGCCCTGCAACTAGCACCCGATAGAATTAAAAACTTACAAAATGCAATCAAGCAAACCCAACAAAAACTAGAGAAACAAAAGATAGAGGACTTCAGTCACATCCCTATCGAAGAGCTCGAACAACGCCTGATTATCGAAAAAGGCAAAATTAGCAACCTTGACCAACAAACCAAAAGACTCGACGCGCTATTGGCCGAACAGAACAGCCGTCCACAGCAAATTCGCCTAGAAACGGTTGAGGCCAAACAAGATCTCGATGCCGCCCGAAATAAGCTCGAAATCCCGCCAACGTCAGCAGAATCGAAGTTGGAAATTGAAGCCCGGCACATTCATTTAAAAACCTTGATCGAATCACGCACGGCCGAATTAAAAAAGCTGGAAATCGAGGCCGCCAGCAATCCGCTCAGGACCGAAGTCATCAAATCCGAACTGCAATTGTTGGATATGCAGAAGAATCTGCTCGCCCCTGTTATCGCTGCGATAGAAAGCACCCTGTCCGAACGCCGCCAACAAGAAGCCAAGGAAATGCAGAAGGCCCTCGATCAAGCGGAACAGGAGCTAGCCGATAAGCACCCGGTCATACAGGTTGTTACCCGCGAAAACATTCAATACAGTCGGGATCTTCAGGCCATCACAACCAAGATTGAACAAAGCGGCGAACAGAAAAACAAAATCGATAGCAAATCCGCCGAAATTGAGACCGATTTCAAAAGCGCCGAACGCAAAATCAGCTTAGCCGGACTCAGTCCTGCGCTTGGCAAAATACTGAGAGAACAACGGCGTAATTTACCGACCGCCGGGCAATTCTCATTGCAATCCCAGACCATACAGGACGAAACTGCTCAGACCGGCCTTGCGCAATTCAAGATTGAGGATCGACTTAAAGAATTAGCCGATATTGATTTGGAACTAAATAGAATCATGAATTCGGAAGTCGACAACAAGCTACCGGCTAATGAACGAATGATGACACAGGCCGAATTGCGCGTATTGCTCAATAACCAAAAAGACTTACTGAACCGATTATCGGTTGCTTACACGGCTTATTTGCGAACCCTAGGCGATCTAGATTTCGCAAGACAACAAATGCTTAGTCAAGCTGAAAAATTTGCCACTTATCTTGATGAACGTTTGCTGTGGGTGCCGAGTTCCGCTCCGATCGATACCGAGTACCTCATCGACTTATTCGGTTCCTTCCAATGGCTGCTGTCGCCTCTAAACTGGTTAAGCTTTACAAAAGACATCGTTAAAGCCGCAATATCAAAACCGCTGTTAAGTGCCTTTTCGATTATAATTTTAATTGTACTCATGACGGTCAAGGCTAAAGTCAAACATCAATTAACAGCCATTTCAAACCGAATCGGAAAAATCTATACCGACAAATTTTCCTATACATTGATCGCGATGGGCGACATTTTTGTTTTAGCGCTGCCCCTGCCCCTCCTGATTTTTTTAGCCGGCTGGTTATTGGCCGACAATCCTCATGTTACCGATTTTAGTCAAGCTATCGGAGCAGGATTACAGGCCGCCTCCATCCCATTACTCACTCTTGCGGTATTTTATCGACTGTTCGCGCCGCAAGGTGTTGCTCAAAAACATTTTCTATGGCAAGCGAAAAATGCCGGGATATTTCGTAAACAAATTGCTTGGGTACGCTTTGTTGCTGTGCCTGGCGTGTTTCTGACCGAATTGAATGGAAGCTCCGCTATAGCATCGCATAGCGATAATCTCGGGCGATTGGCTGTCATTATCATAATGCTGTCTCTCGCCGCATTTTTATTCAATATCTTAAAGCCATCGAAAGGTGTGTTGCAGGATTATCTTGAAGCGAACCCGAACGGATGGCTTTATCGATCGCGCTATATTTGGTATCCGGCCGCGGTCATCGCCCCCTTAACCATCATTGGGTTTGCGACAGCCGGCTATTATTTGAGCGCACTAGAATTGCAGAACAAATTAATTGTAATGCTGAGGATGATATTTATCAGTATTATTATCTATGAGTTGGTGCTGCGTTGGCTAACCCTGGCTAACCGCCAACTGGCCCTGAAAAACGCACGGCAAAAACGCAAGACTGCCGCTGCCGCGCAAAGCTCGAAACCTACGACTGCAGGCTCCGAAGATAATGTTGTAGTCGCCGAAGAAGAGCTACTGGATATTCCTAAAATCAATGCTCAAACCAAGGCGTTACTCAATGTCTTTATCGGCTTTACGCTTATTGTCGGCTCGTGGATGATATGGCGAAATATTCTGCCGGCCTTCTCGTTTTTCGACAACATCACGTTATGGCAACACCTCGTCACGGTAGATAATCAAGAAGTCTATCAGCCGATAACCCTAACCAATCTGTTTCTGGCCGGCCTCTATGCTTTCATAGCCGGTGTGGCGATCCGCAATTTTCCGGGGGTCATGGAGTTATTGATTTTTCGGCGCGTAACGGTCGACGCCGGCTTTCGTTATGCCGTCAATCACTTGGCCAAATATTTCTTAGTTTCGATCGGCTTTATCGTGGTCGCGAATGAACTGGGCGGCAGCTGGTCGCAAGTGCAATGGCTAGTCGCAGCACTCAGTTTAGGTTTAGGTTTCGGTCTACAGGAAATCTTCGCGAACATGGTTTCCGGCATTATTATTTTGTTCGAGCGACCTATCCGAGTCGGAGACGCCGTAACAATCGGCGAAATCAGCGGCAAAGTTAGCCGCATCCAAATGCGTGCCACAACTGTTATTGATTGGGACCAAAAGGAATTAATCGTACCGAACAAAACATTCATCACCGAACAAATGATCAATTGGACCTTGACCGATCCGACGACACGGTTAGTGATCCCAATCGGTATAGCCTATGGTTCCGATATCGAACTAGCCCATAAAGTCATGCTGGAAACGGTTCGATCTACACCCTTGGTTTTGCAAGATCCAGAACCCAGTGTGCTGATGCTTGGCTTCGGCGACAGTTCTTTAGATTTTTCGATCCGGGTTTATGTTAGCGAATTGGCGCACCGACTACCGGTTACCCATGACATCCATTTCCGAATCGATCATGCCTTTCGCGAAAATCATATTGAAATTCCATTTCCGCAACGCGACCTTCATATCCGCTCGATCGTGGAAAACCCGGCAAATGGGCAAATAGCGTCGCCGTATCAGGCCACTTCGGAAATTCCGATATCTCAAACAACTTGAAATAAATCTTCAACCTAGAAAAAGCATTTCACCCTGAAGATCATGAAGAATACCAAGTTAATTCAACAACTTGTTACGCGTTCGCATAAAACTTTCGCTCACCCAATAGCCTGGCAGGGGCTCAAACAACCTATTGAATTACTCAATGAACTTCATGTGCTTCATGGTTAAACTGCAGAATTTAGTTTTCACAAACTTGTCATTCTCCGGTCCATTCCTGCAATGCGGCAATAATACTTTTGGCTTGATCCGTACTGGAAATATTGAATTTGGATTTTTGTTGATATTCGCCGTTGCGTTTTTGATAACGGCGAATTGTATATTTATCCGGGCCGTAAGATTCTTTCTTGCGATCCCAATCTTGATAACGATAGATCACCGTCGCCCAAGCGCCTTTACTCAATACTTTTTTATCGAGTTCCTTGACGGTTTCAATACCGCCATCTTCGTAGGTGACAGTCAATTCATCTACAGTTTCAGCCATACAATCTCCAATAAGTTAAGTTTAAAAAACGTCTATCCTGTATCGTTTCTTTGTCATAAAAAGATTCGGTATATCCTTACGCCGAATCATGCGATATTTTATGAAGCTTTCGGTTACTCACATAACAAAGCTCATAGATCCAAGAGGTTATTTACTCCCTTTATACTCAAAAATTAACTTTATGAAGGTATGGGGGTGTGGCTAGCGAGGATGTCGGCAGCAGGGAGCGCTACCGTCAAGCCCCCATGGACGGGGTTACGGCGTTCCTCGATAGATAGATCCCATACCTTTTATTCTTAGACGGTTTTTCAATCAAAAGGGAGTATCACGAAATCCTTAGCTAGTCGGGTTTGCCGTCGATTCTAGGTGCCAATAAAATTGGCGCGTATACAAACACAAACAAGGCAAAGGCCGCCAGCCAAGCCAGTGTCGAAATATAAACAAACTGACTATACCAAGCAGGTAACAAAGCGGGAAGAACAACCCGAACAAAAGCGGATAAATTTAATAGAACAAAAGCGGTCACAATGATATTCGAAACCCTCATAACTCGCCCCGTATGCCCCAGAGACACTCTGACCATCATGCCCAAGGTCAATACACCGATTCCCCCCAGCGTAAACGCATGCAAAACTAAAGAATATGAAATCTTTGCATAAGCCGCCAAAACAGTTAAGCCGAACCCCAAAATGATCCATCCGTAACCGATATATAATATCCATAACAACGGCACATACCAAACTTGCCGCACATGCCAACCGGCAATACGCACAAGATTGACTACCAAAGCGGCAATCGCACTCACAGCAAGAATGTGCCCGGATATACCGGCCATTTGCAACAAGAAAACCGAGGCGGCGGAAACAATCGACAAGACGTCTAAAAGCGGATTGCGAATCGCGATAACGCCCTTTAAACCGCGTTCGGTAAAAAAAGGAAAAACACGTCCGGCAACGACCAAAATCATCACGATGATAATAGCCAAAAGCATATTAAGCCCCAGCATCGCCGTACTTTCATAAATATCAAGCATTTCAAGATGAACTAAAGCATTAGCCGCCGTCATCAACGCCAATAAAACTATGAAAACCAAGCTCTTGTTATGATCTGATCGCATAATCGGTTGACTGACCGAATAAGCCAACACCGGTAAAAATGCAAAATCGGTCAACGCGATCAAAAAATCCGGTAATAACTCGGCATAAAAAGGCAAAATTCGGCCGTACAACCAAAGCAAACAAAGTCCGGCCAAACGATCACCGCTGGCCGTTGCATGTCCGGTCCAATTTTTCACGGCAGTTAACAAAAAGCCGGCAATGACAGCCACCGAATAACCAACCAGCATTTCATGCGCATGCCAGATATTCGGTGCATAATAATTTTGAACCGTAAACTCGCCTTTATAAATGGCATTCCATAACAAAATCAGCAATAACGCGAATAAACCGGCCAATATAAAAAATGGCCTGAACCCCAAACCAAAGACCGGGTAATCAAATACAGGCGTCGAATTACTATTGTTTTTGTTCATATTCCAGCCAATCCAGTTCAGCATCCGAGAAGCCTGCGATTATACGCATTTCGCGATTAAATGGGCCTTTCGGTTTGCCTTTGAAGTAATGATTGATAAGTTTTTTATAGGTTTCACTAGGGTCGAGCGATTGTTGGCGGCACTGATATTCGAACCATTTCGAACCTAATTGCACATGACCGACTTCATCATTCAAAATTCGGGTTAAAATCGTCACGCCTTGAGTATGACCCAGCGCTTCAAGTTTTTCGATCATCGCCGGCGTTACATCCAGACCGCGCGCTTCCAAGCAGCGCGGCACAATAGCCAATCTTGCCAATAAATCGCTATGGGTATCTTGAGCATGATCCCATAAACCGCCATGTGCCGGCAAATCGCCATAATCGCAACCGAGTGTCGCAAGATGGTTGCGTAATAACGTAAAATGTTGCGCCTCTTCATCGGCTACGCGTAGCCAATCCCGATAAAACTCGTTGGGCAAGCCGCGAAATCGGTAAATAATATCCCAGGCCAGATAAATTGCAACGAACTCGATATGCACCAAGGCATGAAAAAATGCCGCAAGGCCTTCCGGAGTCGTCAATTGCCGTCGCGGCATCTGTTTCGGCGGCAACCATAGCGGCTTATCGGGAAATCGCGTGGCATTTATAGGTTTAGGCTTGTCTATCGATTCATAACTGAGTAAGCCGTCTTTGCAAAATTGCCAAGCCTGGTGAGTTTGCGACAACTTTTCCGGAATCGAGGCATGGAACAAGCAGTTTTCGGCTGTTCGAAATATGTTTTTCATTACCAAGGAATTCAAACGATGACTAAATTTAGGGATTTTTTACTCTTGGCTTTGTACTGCGGCTTTATTTTTTGGCTATCGCATCAACCTTCCCTGCCTGCGCCAATGTGGTTCGAGCATCAAGACAAACTGTATCATGCCGGCGCCTATTTTATTCTGGCTTTTTTCACCTGGCGTTTATTAACACACTTTATTTCGACTCCTCGGCACTTGGCTGTTGTGAGCCTTTTATTCTGCAGCATATACGGAATCAGCGACGAATGGCACCAATCTTTCGTCGACGGACGTTCTTCGGATGTTCTCGATTGGCTTGCCGATACGTTAGGCGCCGCATTTGCACTATTCATTCTGTATCAATTCACATCCCGCAGTCGCTTCCGTTAAAATATCCGTTTTTTTAAAAGCAGGTTAACACGATGTCTAACAACATACGCATTGAAAGATGGAGCGGAAAAGATTTGGAGAAATACATCTCCGACCTTGCTCGCCTTCGTATCGAAGTCTTTCATGGTTTTCCCTATCTTTACGATGGCGATTACGACTATGAGAAGAAATATTTGCAAACCTATATCGATTGCCCGGAAAGCGTGATCGTATTGGCATTCGACGGCGATAAAATCATCGGCGCATCAACCGCGATTCCCATGAAATATGAAACCGACGAAGTCAAAAAGCCTTTTATCGAGCACGGCTATAATCCGGATGAAATTTTTTATTGCGGCGAGTCGGTTTTGAATAAAAATTATCGAGGCCTCGGCATCGGCGTCAAATTTTTCGAACAACGCGAAGCGCATGCCAGTGATCTGGGCGGTTTCAAACATATTTGTTTTTGTTGTGTCGAGCGCCCCAACAACCATCCCCGCCGCCCCGCCGATTACGTCCCGCTCGACAAGTTCTGGAACAAGCGCGGCTATTTCAAGCACCCGGAGCTACAAACAACTTATACTTGGAAAGACCTGGACGATGAAACCGAAACCCCTAAGCTGATGACATTCTGGTTGAAACATGACGATTAAAATAGCGGCTGCGCAATACGATATCGGCTTTCTCGAAACCTGGGCCAATTATCAAAGCAAAATCGAACGCTGGGTTCAGGAAGCCGCCGATGAAGGCGCAAAAATTTTAGTATTTCCGGAATACGGCAGCATGGAATTAGCTTCGCTTTTTTCGGAAGAAATATACAAGTCGTTGGAAAAACAACTGGATGCCATACAAAGCCTGCATGACGCTTATGTCGACTTATACCGATCGCTGGCACAGCAATATTCTTGCTATATCCAGGCTGGAACGTTTCCAGTCAAAATCGAAAACGGAGACTATCGGAACCGCGCATATTTATTCTGGCCCGATGGTCGCTACGATTTTCAGGATAAATTACAGATGACACGCTTCGAAAACGAGCAGTGGTTGATCAAAAGCGGTGTAGCATTAAAATGTTTCGACACCGAATACGGCAAAATCGCGATCAATGTTTGCTATGACAGCGAATTTCCGCTGCTGGCCAGAAAACAAGTTGAAGCCGGCGCAAACCTGATTTTGGTACCGAGTTGTACCGATACCGTGGCGGGTTATCATCGTGTGAGAATCGGCTGCCAGGCAAGAGCCTTAGAAAATCAATGCTTTGTCGTACAGTCGCCGACAGTCGGCAACGCTCTATGGTCGGAGGCGGTCGATGTCAATGTGGGTGCTGCAGCGATTTATACGCCTGTCGATCGAGGGTTTCCAGACAACGGTATTGCCGCGATAGGTGAATTGAATGCCACGCAATGGGTCTATGCCGATATTTCATTGGCCGAGATTGCGAAAGTCCGTGCAGAAGGCCAAGTCTGTAATTACAGAGATTGGCCTTTGCAAGAAAGATTCATTTAAATCAAACCCATTAGTGAAAAATAGACTCAAAGGAATAGCCGCCGAATTCCAATATTTCTTTGAGTCTTTTTAAACCGTCCATCTGAATCTGCCTGACTCTTTCCCGGGTGACCCCCAGCTCTTGAGCAACTTGTTCCAGAGTCGCCGACTCATGACCGCACAACCCATAGCGCCGACAAATGACTTCGCGTTGCTTTTCCGAAAGCTGATAGATCCAGTTCGTGACATTATCCTTGATACCTTCTTCTTGCAGGGTTTCGGTTGGAGACATGCTCCATTCATCAGAAATCGATTCAACTAACGGCTTATCAAAATCCTTTCCGGCCGGAACATCCACGGAGCTAACGCGCTCGTTTAATTTAAGCATTTTTTCGACGGTTTTGACTGGCTTATCAAGATGACGGGCGATATCTTCGGCATTCGGCTCATGATCAAGAATTTGCGCTAATTGTCTTTGCGCTTTGAGATAAACGTTCATCTCTTTAACAATATGGATCGGAAGCCTAATCGTACGAGTCTGATTCATGATCGCTCTTTCAATGGTTTGTCTTATCCACCAAGTGGCGTAAGTCGAAAACCTGAATCCTCGCTCGGGATCGAATTTTTCAACCGCCCTAATCAAGCCGAGATTGCCTTCTTCGATCAGATCCAGTAAAGGCAACCCTCGATTTAAATAACGGCGAGAAATTTTTACGACTAGCCGAAGGTTGCTTTCGATCATGATTTTACGAGCCTCTTCATCGCCCCGTAAAACCCTTTTGCCGTACATTTTTTCTTGATCGGCAGTCAGTAATTTCGATCGACCCAGTTCATTCAAATAAAAACGTGTAGCATCGAATGTATAATCATTCTGGGAATCGTCAACGACTACATCTTCTATAACAGACACTTCCTCGAGACACAAACTTTGATCATCTTCATCTTCGAAAACGAGATCATCTGAGAGCGCACCGTGCGGTTTAATGGAAGTAACCTCAACGAATTCTTCTTTCATTATTATTAACCCCCAGGTTAATCGGCTATTGCCGAAGTGGTTTCGTCAATTTTTCGGCAAATACTCGAGTGGATTTACCGGATTTCCGTTTTTTCTTATTTCGAAATGCAGCGCGGCTTGCCCCGACGCTGATTTACCTAATTCAGCTATTTTTTGGCCTTTTTCCACATATTCTCCCTCTTCGACCAGCAATAGACTGTTATTGGCATAAGCACTCATGTACATTTCATTATGTTTAACGATGAGTAGATTTCCATAGCCGATTAAACCTGTACCGCTATAAACGACTTTACCTGCTTCCGTCGCCTTAACCGACTGACCTAAACGACCTGAGATATCTATTCCTTTTCTTCCGGATTGAGAAAATTTTTTTAGTACCTTTCCGGTAATCGGCCACTGCCAGTGCAACTTTAACAATTTTTTCTTATCATTTGAAACTATTGATTTTTTTTGTGACGAATTTCTCTTTTTAACTGGGGCCCGCACTAAGCTTCCCGGGTCATTTGAAGGTTTGACGACAGTAGGTTTTTCGGGACCTGAATCAAACATTTTGAGCGTCTGACCGACCAATATTTTGTAAGGCGGTTTAATCCCGTTCCAGGCAGCAAGCACCTGATAACCATGTCCCGATCGAAACCCGATTGAATAAAGCGTATCTCCTGGTTGGACGATATAATAAGCGGAGTCAATCGTTGCTTTAGTCGGTTGGGGCCTTGATATGGAGGGGGTCGTCGCAACTTCCGAATCCGGTAAAACGACCTGCCCACAAGAAACAGCAACCCCGGCAAGCATCAATACCCAGCAATCGAGACGTGCAACTAATTTAAATAAAAACATTAGGCTACATACTTTAATAATAAATCTTTTGCTTGATTGATCTTAGACGACAAATAACCCGAGCCCCCCCGATCCGGGTGTAGTTTTTGCATTAACTTTCTATGCGCGGCAATAATATCCTGACGAGTTGCCCCTTGTTTTAATCCTAAAATCTCGTAAGCTTCTTCAACCGACATCGCGGCATTGCTAGATCTCGAATAATGGCGTGCTTCGCTGCTTTGCTTGCCCGATTTAAACATAAACCAAAGTTTCTGTAATGCTGGGGCATAGTACAGCAAAGCGGGAACAAACCTAGTCAAGGCAGCAACCAAGATACCCAAAAATGCCAACAACCAATTAAGCTTTCCTGTCGCGCCAAGATATAGCAGAACCAATCCGATGAAAACGGCGATTATCAGTTTTATATAACGAGCCACAACTTCAGGTGGACGGCTTAAAAACCCGCGTAATAACCAAAAAAAGACCGCTAGCGCCAATATCGCCAAATAGATCCGAACCAAAAATACTCTCCGATTAAAATGATCCGCTTATTGAAATAATTGTAATTATTCAGCATAAGTCATGTATGAGAAGGTGTCAGGCATTGATTTATAAGGCTGTCTGCAACAGGACGTTGCAGTCAGAGCTTACAGGGATGTATTCACGCGTCCTTAGAAATCAATGCCTGACACCAACCTACCGAATACGCTGAATAGCTACAAATAATTGCATATTAAACCTTAAGACCCTATCTTAGTTCCGAATTTTTCCAGATTACAGTAATTAGTCGACCATGCTACACACTCATATTCCTATCCTCGGTTTCGCTGCATTCAGCGGAACAGGTAAGACTACCTTATTGACACAATTGATACCCATTCTCAAAAATCATAAGCTACGAATCGGTTTAATCAAACACAGCCATCATAATTTCGAGATCGACCAACCGGGCAAGGACAGTTATCGACTGCGCAAGGCGGGGGCCCTAACCGTGCTATTGGCATCAAAACACCGGCGCGCAATCATTACTGAAATCGAACCGGCACAAGAACCTAAGCTAGCCGACCAGCTACAAGTTATTGATCAAAGCAACCTGGATCTCATTTTAGTCGAAGGCTTCAAGGCTGAATTATTTCCAAAAATCGAAATCCATAGACCGGCGCTAAACAAACCGCTAATCTACCCGAACGACCCTAATATTATCGCCGTTGCATCGGATAGCCCGCTCGAATTACCAAAACATTTACTCGGTTTCGACTTAAACAATCCGAACATGATAGCCGACTACATTTTAAACCAATTCTTGGAGCGCAAGCATGATTGATGCCTGCATTCAAACAGAAAACCGCCTGCTGACTCTTGAGGAGACGCTGACTCGAATCGAATCGTCAATAGAACCGATAATCGACGCTGAGAAGGTTAATTTACACGATGCGTTAGGCAGAGTTTTGGCGGAATCGGTCATTTCTCCTATCGATCTGCCTTATCACAATAATGCTTCAATGGATGGATATGCGCTAGCCAGCTCCGATATCAATCCCAACCATCCGTTCAGCTTAAACCTAATCGGTACTTCATGGGCCGGTCGTCCCTATGACGGAAGTATTTTACCCGGGCAATGCGTCAGAATTTTTACCGGCGGAGTTGTACCGGAAGCACTCGATACCGTCGTCATGCAAGAGCATGTGCAAAGAATCGGCGAAATCGTGCATTTTCCGGCCAAGCTTCAAGCCTTGCAACACGTCAGAATTGCCGGAGAGGATATCGCAAAAAATGCTCTCCTGATAACCGCACCGAAACGACTGTCCGCTATCGACCTTGGTTTGCTGGCTTCTGCCGGCATTTATCAAGTCAACATAAAACGCAAAATTAAAATCGCCTTCCTATCGACCGGTGATGAATTGACGCCGCTTGGCCAACCCTTGGCTCCTGGAAATATATACGACAGTAATCGCTATATGCTGAGTGCATTACTAAAAGAAGAAGCCTTCTCAACTACTGATTTGGGCGCTGTGCCGGACGATAAGGACCGGCTCGAAAACCTATTGACTGCGGCTGCCGAGACTCATGATGCGATCATAACCACCGGCGGCGCTTCAGTTGGCGAAGCTGACTTTATCCAAGAAATACTGGACACAATCGGACAGGTAGAACTTTGGAAAATAGCGGTTAAACCCGGAAAACCGCTTGCGTTTGGTTCGATCGGCAATTGCCGACTTTTCGGATTACCGGGAAATCCGGTCTCGGTAGTTTTAGCTTTTCAGCGTATTGTCATACCGGGGCTCCGGTTCATGGCTGGATTATCACCGGAAAAACCACTGCAATTAACTGCCATTTGTCAGGAATCGATTAAAAAATCGCCCGGTCGACTTGAGTTTATAAGGGGGGTTTTATCGCAATCCGATAACGGCGAGCATCAAGTCCGGTCGGCGGGAAAACAAGGATCACATATACTATCAAGCATGAGTTACGCAAATTGCTTCATTGTACTTCCCGGCGATTGCCAAGGCATAAAAAAAGGCGATAGAGTGGTCGTCGAGCCTTTATCAACTTGGATCGATTAACCTAAAAGCGGCATTTTAACCATGAAGTACATGAAGTATTTCAGAAAACTGTAAGCATTGCCTTAAATATCAATATCTCGGTACCGAGGCGTCGCATTCACAAGACCATGCATCGATTCCGCCTTGTAGGTTCAGCAATTTTCGAAACGAATGGTGCTCTAAAAAAGATGCCGCCTGCTGACTACGTATGCCATGATGACATATCACAACAATATCCTGCTCTGCATCCAGCTCATCCAACCGTTCGGGAATTTGATGTAGCGGAATCAGCACGCTGCCTGCAATCCGGGCATAAGCAAATTCATAGGGCTCCCTTACATCAAGCAAAAAAGGCGGGGTATCGCTTTGCAGCTTAACATTTAAGTCGGTGGGTGAAATTTGTTGTACCGGCATATTTATCTTGTATTTTTCAACTTTATTCAAAAAACGATCGCCATTGTAAGCCTTTTATACTTCTCATCAAATTTCTGATTAATGCAACGAAGCACTGAGCGCGGCTTAAACGCCAACTAAGGGCACCGCGAAGGATTGACGAATATATACAGCGCCAGGAAAGCAAGCGTAGCTTTACATTCATGTAACCTGAATACCGACAAAACGAAAAATGCCGAAAATACACTAAGCACTGAGTGGTACTTATGACTGGGTACGATGACCTTAGACGTCACTCTCCTGCACCGAAATTTTACTAGCAAAGTGCAAAAACACCCAATTGCGATAACTATAATCGCCCTGTATGAAAAGTTCATTAAACATTAGTACTGCTTTGGTAAACAATCCGTCTATTTTTAATGGTATTGTTTACATCAACCCTGTTCAGTATAGTTAAACCGTAATTTAAACCTTTAACTAGATAAACGAGGATTCATCTAATGAGCGATTTTCAAAAAGACATTTTAACTGGCGCAGTATTTGTCACTGGCGTGCTTGGCTTTGTTTCCGGAGAATTCATACTCTCTTCTACTTTATTCGCCACGGCAGCTATTGCTGGAAACATTAACGCAACCCACAAACGTAATAAAAGCGAACGTCTGTGATACATATGACTAATAGATGCAAAACCGACAATTCAACATTTAATTTTCGAGCTTCCAAGGCTAGCTTCTTGGAAGCTCTTTCTCATTAAGCTATTACGTTATCATTCCCGGCAACAAATAGATATTTTCTATTTCTGGACCCTACACATCCACAAAATCCCCCTACCGGCTTAGCAATTATTAATAATCCTAATTAGCGGCCACCTCATAAAAAGCGCTAAAAACTTAACACAAGGCTTTATAGGATTACGTTATAAATAACTTAATCAATTTCGAATTCCGAACGGTCATGACCTTGTTCAACTAAAGTCTGAAGCCATTTAGGCATAACTCCTCGTCCAGTCCATGTTTTGCTAGAGTCGTTTGGATGCCGATATTTAACAGGTACCTTAATGCCTTTTCTAGCGGATTTTTTTTGATCATCAATAAACTCAACCGCCACATTGATCGAGGCGGCAAGTTCTTTTATCTGATTCATAACTTCTTTACGTTTATCTGCTTGCTTAGCTTTAAGTGCTTTTTCAGCATTTAAAATAACTGCCTGCAATTCATCTTCTGAAAGATTCTGAAAATCGGTCATACGTAAATTCTCACTTAATGTAAAAGTTTCAATTAATTTTATTAGGACCCAAAGCAACTCAATTAAAAAATAACAAATGCTTAAGTCGCCGGTTTAATAAAAATCACATGAGACAAATAATCATGTTTTTTTTAATAGGTTTTCCAGTGATCAAAGATTAATAGACCCAAAAAGAGATTTTTCTTTATTCAAGGAATGATAGCTATTAATTGTAACTAAAAAAACATTAAATGAGCAACAACTCAAAGCATTAACAAAAAAGAGAGATTATGCTTGATGAGTTTTAAATCAAACTTGGTCTGTTGATCAGATAATCTCGCCTTATTCCAAAAACTGCATTCTTAATTAGGAATATGCACAAGATAACTTCCCGAGACAGTAAGCTTTGTAGAGGCAAGGTAATCTCGCTTAACATAATCCCTGCGCCGACCCTGTCAATCGAGCCACCTCCTCATAAGCGCAAAATCAGTATCTCTTATGCATTTTCGGCTTTATTCGTCAGACAAGAAAAGGGTATAGCTTAGTCAGTTATGACCTCGAATTTAATTTCGTTATAAATTAATCCATTCTTATCTATTAACTGAACCATCCAATGCCCTGCATCCGTATAGGTCAATACTCTATTAGTCGAGACTCTCCAACGATTGCCTTTCGGATTGATTGGTATTTTCCCAACAAGTACGCCATCTTTAATCCACTGATGAAAAAAAGATTCGCCTTTCAAATCTTTGAGCTCAGTAAAATAATAAAGATGAATTGGCTTTTTTTCTCCGAGACTGAAGGGTGGAATCAACTCTTTTACCGGTTCTTTATTAACGATGGCATTAGTTAATAAGCCCCGGGTAATCTTATAATGATTGATTGTCTTAAATCGCCGGTCAATTGGAGCTTCTTTTGCCAACTCAGGAATAACCTCTTTAATCCGATGATTTTTTTCGGAAATCGGTTGATCTTTTGTTTCAATAAGAGAGGATTCTTTCACCATTACTTCAGACGAAGTCTGTTCAGTTTTTTTGTCGACTTTATCTTCTAATCCATTACTTAGATAAAAATAAGGAATCACTATAAATGCAATAGCAATAATCACAGCCAATACGATTCGCCTGACATTCCAAATAACAATTTCGGAAGACGCCGAGTTTCTCGGCATATTGCTTTGTTCGCTTCCGGAACGATTAATTTTGATTACAATTTTTTTTGCATTTGCCATAAACTTTTCCCGGTCTTCGTAAGTCAGAACCTTGCGCCGCCACAATCAGTCATGTAGGCTGATTTTTTATAACAACGGCACTTTACTACTTGGTAATATAGCATTTTCCCCCTAAGATATCGGCATCAGCTTCAGATTAAACGGAAATCATCCATGAGCGACCTCCTCAAGTTATTTCAAGAATCTTCCGCGCTTTATGGCGGAAACGCCGTATTTATCGAAGACTTATATGAAAAATATCTGCAAAACCCCGACTCGGTCGACCCGAGTTGGAGACACACATTTAAGAAGCTGCATAACGGCATGGCACAGGAGATCATTCATAGTCCTATTGTTGACAGATTCGCCAGCCTAGCCCAGCAATCTCAAGGCCGTCTAGCTAAGCTGCAAGGCTTTACCGAAGAAAGCGTAAAAAAACAATCTGCGGTCGCGCGGCTTATCAATCATTACCGGGTTAGAGGCCATCAAATTGCCAACAATAATCCACTGAATAAATCGATCCCTTCCGTTCCGGACCTTGAGCCTGCATATTACGGACTGACCGAACTCGATATGGATACGCTATTCGATACCGGCACCTTATATGGAGAAGACAGACTTCCGCTCAGAGAAATTCTCGGTAGATTGAAAGAAATTTATTGCGGAAGCATCGGCAGCGAATACATGCATATCGTGGATACCGATGTCAAACGTTGGATCAAAAACCGGCTTGAAGGCACCCGCGCCAAGCCAAACTTAACATCCGAAGAAAAACTCTCCATCCACAAGCAGTTGACCGCGGCGGAAGGCATCGAAAAATATTTGCATCGTACATTTGTAGGGCAAAAAAGATTTTCTCTGGAAGGCAGCGAGTCTCTAATCCCTTTTTTAGATAATATCGTACAGCGTGGCGGCGATAAGCAAATCAAAGAGGTCGTCATCGGCATGGCTCATCGCGGCCGATTAAATGTCCTGGTCAACATCCTGGGAAAAAACCCGAGCGTCTTGTTCGACGAATTCAAAGGAATGCACACCTCAACGCCCGGCATGAATTCCGGCGACGTTAAATATCACATGGGCTTTTCCTCAGATATCGCCACTCCCGGCGGGCCCATTCATGTCACGTTGGCATTCAATCCATCGCATTTGGAAATCATCAACCCAGTCGTCGAAGGCTCGGTTAAAGCACGCCAAGATCGTTACGGTCCCAATAGCTTCAATACCATCCTACCTATTTTAATCCACGGCGATGCTGCTTTTTCCGGACAAGGTGTTGTCATGGAAACCTTAAATATGGCGGGAACCCGTGCCTATTCCACCGGCGGAACTATTCATGTCGTCATCAACAATCAGGTTGGATTCACCACCAGCAACCCCCTAGATGCCCGTTCGACTTATTACTGCACCGATATTGCCAGTATGGCGCAAATCCCAGTCTTCCATGTCAATGGTGACGACCCGGAAGCCGTGTCGTTCGTCGCTCAGCTTGCCTTAGACTTCCGTATGACTTTCAACCGGGACGTTGTCATCGATCTAATATGCTATCGGCGACTAGGTCACAATGAGGCGGATGAACCGGCAACGACCCAGCCATTGATGTATCAAAAAATTCGCAAACATCCGACCACACGCCAAATCTATACCCAAAAACTTATATCCGAAGCATTGATCACACAGGAAGAGGATCAAAATATCGAAAACGACTACGTTTCGATGCTGGAAGCCGGGATGGTAGTCTCCAGGCCGGTTCTCAGTAACAAGGTGTATTCCTACTCGGCGCTATGGGAAAAATACCATCACGCTAAGTGGACGGCTTCTTGTAAAACCTCGGTATCGCTCGATGTACTCCGGTTCTGTAATAAAAGGTCACAGTGCCTGCCGACCGGTTTCGAATTACACCCCAGGGTTGCCAAAATCATGGACAGCCGAAATAAAATGGCCGCCGGCGCTCAACCGCTGGACTGGGGATTTGCCGAAAACATGGCTTATGCAACCTTGCTGCTGGAAAAACGCAATGTCCGCTTGACCGGGCAAGATGTGGGGCGCGGTACTTTTTTTCACAGACATGCCGTTTTACATAACCAGATTGACGGCAAAACCTACCTGCCGATCAATCACCTGGATTCCGAACAAGGCCGAGCTTACATTTACGACTCGTTACTTTCCGAAGCAGGCGTATTGGGTTTTGAATACGGCTACAGTACTACCGCCCCTGAAACTCTGGTAATTTGGGAAGCACAGTTCGGCGATTTCGCCAATGGAGCCCAAGTGGTTATCGATCAATTTATTAGTTCCGGCGAAACCAAATGGGGGCGTTTGAGCGGTCTCGTGATGCTACTGCCGCACGGTTACGAAGGACAAGGCCCCGAGCATTCCTCCGCCCGACTGGAGCGCTATCTTCAGCTTTGTGCCGAACAAAACATCCAGGTTTGCGCACCGACGACTCCGGCACAAATCTTTCATCTACTTCGCCGGCAATTACTCCGCCCTTATCGTAAACCGTTAATCGTCATGACTCCAAAAAGCTTATTGCGTCATAAGCTCGCCGTGTCAACACTGGAATGCCTCACTAAAGGGCGGTTTCAAACGGTTATCAGCGAAATAGACCCGATTAAACCGGATAAAGTAACCCGTCTAATATTATGTTCAGGCAAAGTGTATTATGATCTTTTGGAAGCCAGACGGGAGCACGAACTCGACCATGTTGCCATTGTCAGGATAGAACAGCTGTATCCGTTTCCAAATAATCGGTTTAAACAAGAAATCGATCGTTTCCCGAATTTGGAACACTTGATTTGGTGTCAAGAAGAGCCCAAAAATCAAGGTGCTTGGTATCAAATACGACACCATTTCGTCGATACGTTGGCAACCGAAATCAATCTGCAATATGCCGGACGCCCGGCATCCGCAGCGCCCGCCGTAGGCAATTTCAAGAAGCATCTTGAACAACAGCAACAAGTTGTTAACACCGCTTTATTTGGAAAACACACAGGAAAATAACATGAGCATTGAAGTCCTCGTTCCTAATCTGCCTGAATCCGTTTCCGATGCCACACTCATTAACTGGCAAAAAAAACCCGGAGATAGAGTCACAAAAAACGAAAATCTAGTCGATCTCGAAACCGATAAAGTCGTGCTCGAAGTGCCTGCGCCCGAATCAGGCGTTTTAACGAAAATCCTGAAAAACGACGGCGACATTGTTGTCGGCAGCGAAATACTGGCTATCATCGACCCGCAAGCGGCCGCGACTGAAGAAACCGCCGCTACGCCAGCAAGCGATGCCGACAATGAACCGCAACAGACCGCCGAAAAAGAACCGGAGGCCGCATCGGCCAACATTCCTTTGAGCCCCGCAGTCCGAAGGCTCGTTGTTGAAAAAAATCTCGACCCCTCGGCCATTAGCGGCTCGGGAAAACATGGTCGTATTACCAAAAACGATATTCTCGAATATTTGCAGGACGAACCGGTTCTCGAAACCTCGTCCCGTACAAAAACACCGCCGGAATCCGTGCAAACGGATTCGAAACCGGCCACGATTCCGGCTGCATTGAGACCCGAACAACGAGTCCCAATGACTCGACTTAGAGCAAAGATTGCCGAACGCTTGCTGCAAGCGCAACAAAACGCCGCGATGCTGACGACTTTCAACGAAGTCGACATGCATCATGTGATTGATTTACGAAACCAATATAAAAACCGCTTCGAGCAAACGCACAGTATCAAATTGGGCTTCATGTCTTTTTTCGTCAAAGCATCGATCGAAGCCTTGAAAAAATTCCCGACTATCAATGCCTCGATTGACGGTAACGACATTATCTATCACGGCTACTACGATATCGGCATTGCCGTCAGTACGCCGCGCGGCTTGATTGTTCCGGTACTGCGCGATGCCGATCAATTAGACTTTGCCGGCATCGAAAAAAATATCGCCGATTTCGGCAAAAAAGCCAAAGAAGGCAACATTAGTTTTGAAGACCTGACCGGCGGAACGTTTACGATAACCAATGGCGGCATTTTCGGCTCGATGCTATCGACTCCGATTTTAAATCCGCCGCAATGCGCGATCTTAGGCATGCATGCAATCAAGGATCGACCCGTCGTTGAAAATGGACAAATAGTCGTCAGACCGATCATGTATCTTGCTTTATCTTACGATCATCGCTTGGTCGACGGCCGCGAGGCGGTTCAATTTTTGGTCACCATCAAAGAGTGCCTGGAATCTCCAGCGCACTTATTGCTAAACATATAAACGGTTCACTGTCATGTCAAAACCCGAATCAACTTATGATGTTATTGTCGTCGGTGCCGGCCCTGCCGGCTATGTCGCCGCGATCCGCGCCGCCCAATTAGGATTGAAAACAGCCTGTGTTGATCATTGGACCAATATTAATGGCGATCCAAGTCTGGGCGGGACTTATATCAACGCCGGTTGCGTTTCCTCGATGGCGCTGCTCGAGTCGGCCAAAATCTACGATTTAATGCGGCATGGGCTTGCCGATCATGGCATATCGGTCGAGAACATTAAACTGGACTTGCCGAAGATGATAGACCGCAAAAATGAAAAGATAGCGCGATTAAGCCGGCAGATCCTCAATGTTTTCGCCGAAAAAAAAATTAACTATTATCATGGGCAAGGAAAGCTGCTCAACGCCGACCAAGTCAGCGTGACACCCGCCGACGGTGGCAAACCAATCAAACTCAATGCCCCCAATATAATACTAGCGACCGGCTCCACCTCCATCGATCTACCGTGCGCACCGATCGACAACGAGTTTATCGTCGATACAACTTATGCGCTGAACATGACCAGCATCCCCAAACGACTCGGAATCATCGGGTCAGGCGTCATTGGCTTAGAGCTTGCTGGAATATGGAATCGCTTGGGTTCCGAAGTAATTTTGTTAGAAGCGCAAGAATCTTTTTTACCGATCGTCGATCACCAAATTGCTGCGGAAGCCTATAAAATCTATTCCAATCAAGGACTGGACTTGCGTCTGGGAGCTCGCGTCACCTCGGCTAAAAAAAATAATAACAAAGTCGTCGTCGACTATCAAAACCCGGAAGGCAGCCATACTTTACGACTCGACAAACTGATCGTGGCTACGGGTAGAAAGCCTAATTCGGAAAATATCGCAGCCCCCGAAGCCGAACTGCTTTTGGATGAAAACGGATATATCCATGTCGACGAAAACTGCTGCACGACGGTTCCCGGCGTTTATGCGATCGGCGATTTGACCTTACTCGGGCCGATGTTGGCGCATAAGGGCCTAGAGGAAGGCGTATTCGTCGCCGAGCACATCGCCAACCAACACAATCCGATCAACTATAACATCATGCCGAGCGTCATCTACACCGATCCTGAAATCGCCTGGGTCGGACAAACCGAACAAGCGCTGCAAGCCATTGGACAAAAATATCGGACCGGTACATTCACATTGAAATCCAATGGCCGCGCCGAATCGATCGACAAAACCGAAGGTTTGGTCAAAATCATCACACATGCGGAAACCGATTTGATTCTAGGCATCCACATCATCGGAGCCAATGCTTCGGAATTAATTGCCGAAGCGGTTCTAGCGATGGAATTCTCGGCGAGCGGCGAAGACCTAGCCAGAACTATACATGCCCACCCGACCATCTCGGAAGTCTTACATGAGGCGGCACTAGCAATAGAAAACAGGTCCTTGCATCTTCCTTGATATGGACTTTTAGCAAAATAATCTAAAAACCGAGAACAAACAGGTAGGTCGCGCTTCTTTAGCTAATCTTTACCAACCCATACCCGCGAAACAGAAGCCGGCCGGATAGCTTCGGCTTCAAAATTCAATTTAACTTAACATAAAACTAAAGAGCAATAACATGGAAATATTACTTATCGGAGCCGTGTTGATGATTTTCGCGGTATTGGCCTCGGCATGGCTCATGACCTTTGCCAAATGGTTTCCTATCGAAGGCATAGACGGCGGATTTCTAAAAGATTATAAAACGATGGTCAGAGCCCATGTCGATTTTGTACTGATGGCACTGTTTTGTTTGGCTTTTTATGCGGTAAAAATTCCGCTGCCGGTAGCAGCTTGCTGGCTCGTCGTCATCGGCGGCATGACCAACCCCGGCGTTTTCGTTATAGCGGCCTTCGATCCTAATTTTTGGGATAAAACCATTTGGAAAGCCTATACGATTGTCAGTTTTGCGATAACAACGATCGGTTTCGTATGGATCGGACTAACTCTTTTGAATTTCGCCTTGTAATGTTTCGGTTTCCCTCGACTCTTAAACTTTGAAAGTATTGGCGAATACATCATGAAGACAATGAAGAAAAGGCTATAAAATCGACGATCGAATTCTTCGTGTCGCGTTACTCTTCATGGTTATTTCGTAATATTGAATCCAAGTCCATTTAATAATGCAGCATAGCAAACTTTTATTGACTCAGGGAGCAGCCAATGGCCTTTCATGCAATCAACCCGGTTGACGGTAGCACTATACTGACCTTGGACAACTGGGGGGCGTCCCGGTTGTCCAAGGCAATGGATGTTGCCGAACTGGCAGTCGGGACGTGGGCCGACACGCCGATCAAAAAACGTTGTGAGCTGATGTATAAGGCAGCGGAGGTCTTGCGGGCACGTCAGGAAGAGTTAGCCACGATCATCACCCAGGAAATGGGTAAGCTGATCAAGGAATCGCGCGGTGAGATCAAGAAGTGTGCTTGGGTATGTGAGTACTATGCCGAACACGGGCAGGGTTTCCTCGAAGAGGAATATATCGAAACCGACGCCGCCAAGAGTCTGGTCACTTATCAGCCGTTGGGGATCATACTAGCGGTGATGCCATGGAACTTCCCATTCTGGCAGGTCTTTCGCTTTGCGGCTCCGGCACTGGTGGCGGGTAATACCGGGTTGCTGAAACACGCCTCGAATGTGCCGCAGTGTGCGCAGGCAATTGAATCTGTGTTTAAGGAGGCCGGCATTCCCGAGGGGGTCTTCACGACACTGATGATCGGATCAGTTCAGGTACGTGGTGTGATCGATGATCCACGAGTCAAGGCTGTGACCTTGACCGGCAGTAAGCCGGCCGGAAAATCGGTGGCGGAGGCAGCCGGTGCGAATATTAAAAAATCCGTTCTGGAACTGGGCGGGTCGGATGCCTTTATCGTGCTGGACGACGCCGACCTGGAACTGGCGGTAAAGCAGGGTGTGACCTCGCGTTATATGAATGGTGGCCAGAGTTGTATCGCGGCCAAGCGGTTTATCGTGGTGGATGCGATTGCCGATGCCTTTCTGGAAAAATTCAAAGCCGCTGTGGAAGATCTGCGTACGGGTGATCCAATGAGTGTAGATACCACCCTGGCACCGATGGCCCGCCATGACCTGCGCGATGAATTACATAAGCAGGTAATTGAAAGTATCGAGGCGGGCGCGAAGGTTGTCACCGGTTGTGCGCCGGAAGCCGGCAGTGGTGCTTATTACCAAGCCTCCATTATTGATCATGTTAAACCCGGTATGCGTGCCTGGCACGAAGAACTGTTCGGCCCGGTCGCAATCGTGATTCGCGCCAAGAATGAAGATGATGCAGTGTCTATTGCCAACAGCAGCGACTTCGGCCTAGGCGGCAGTGTCTGGACGCAAAGCAACGCGCGCGGTGAACGCGTGGCGCGACAGCTACAATGCGGTGCGGCGTTTGTGAACGGCTTGGTAAAAAGCGATCCGCGGATGCCGTTTGGTGGTATCAAACGTTCCGGTTATGGGCGTGAATTATCGCATCATGGTATTCGCGAGTTTGTGAATGCCAAGACGATCTGGATTAAATGATTGCTACTGTCATTTCGAGGAGCCTTGGAAAGGCGACGCAAAACGGTACCAGGACTTGCAATCAAGCATCTATACTCAAACTAACAGGCAGTTACCCCCAAACCTTAAGCCGGTCGGCGCTTTGCTAAACCTTACAGCAACTCCTATGTGGATGGTTACTTGCTTTATGTGCCGAGGGTTCGCATACGACCCAAACCGGTCTCTTAATTTAGATGTTTGACTGTCGCTTGAGTTGGTAATTGCGGTCATTCAAAACGTGGCTTTGGAATTATCCCGATCGGTTTATCATGAATGAAATATAGGTTATACCGTTTAGAACATCTAGCGTTGAAGCAGCATTCTTGACAATAAAGCAGAAAAAGCCGTATGTTAGCACGGTCGGGACAATAATTTGTTAGCCTCTTGAAGTGATATGCATGAACAACTAAAATGATATGCATAAAACTAAGGAGGCTACGATGAGAACAACCCTGGATTTACCCGAAAACCTGCTCGATGAGGCTATGAAGGTCTCCCATACTGATACTAAAACAGCCGTAATAGTAAAAGCCCTAGAAGAATTGGTAAGAAAATCAAAGATTTCAGGGATCAAGAAGTATCGCGGCAAGATTGATCTTGATATCGACCTAAATGAATTAAGAGATCGTCATTGATGGAGGTGTTGGTTGATACTTCAATATGGATTGATTACTTCAGGTGTGGGGATAACTCTAAAGACCTAGATTATCTAATAGATGAAAATCTGTTAGTTACCAACGATATTATTCTGGCTGAATTGATTCCTTATCTGAAAATAAAGAAGCAAAATAAAGTCATTACTCTTCTTCATGAGATAAATAAAGTTCCACTTTCTATTCATTGGGAAGAGATTATTGAATATCAAGTGAAGTGCTTAAAAGGTGGAGCTAACGGGGTCGGCATTCCTGATTTAATCATTGCACAAAATGCAAAACAAAATAGCTGCAATGTTTACTCACTTGATAAGCACTTCCGGCTGCTTAATCGGGTGTTGAAAGTTAAGCTTTATGGATAGCAAGGCTAACAAGGCAAATTCACACGGACAAATTTCCGCAACGCTCGTTTGTGCGTAAATCGCACAAGCCTCACGTTGCTACAATTTGCCGGTGATTTTCGGCGTTAGGGCTGATCGTAGTGACCACCAATAGCGAAGATATAAATGGACTTTTCGTCAAACCGATATATCAAACGATCTCTTTGTGATATTCGCTTGGACCAAAGGCCAGAGAGGTTGTGGTTAAGTGGCTCAGGCTTCCCTAAACCTGAAGCAGGGTCGTTTGAACGCAGCATTTCCTTGAGTAATTTACACAAAGCCTTGTGCAATTGTTTGTCCTTCTCGCGCATAGTTTCATACGCTTCCCAGGTGTTGCCTTCAAATACCAGTGATCTCATTCATTTGCTCTTCAGTCGGTATATAGCCTTTACCACGGTTGTGGGTTTCAAGGGAGTAGGCAATCTGTTGCATGAGGCTCTGGCTTTGGAGAACATGAAGCGTTTCTTGCCCTCGCTCCCAGTCGTCGGCGCTCATTACAACGAATGCCTCTCCGGCTCGTCGAGTTACCTTGAGTGGTTCATGCCTGCTAACCACTTGTTCTACAACGCTCTTCAGGTTGTCTCTAAATTTGTTTACACTGATTGTATCCATGATGGCACCTTGATGTACGGATTTTCCGTACAAGTATACGTCAAGTGCCCTAACAAGGCCAAGCACAGCGACAGCTTTTTCGTTGCGGCTTCGCCTTCACTTCTAAGCTGCGCGTGTTGGCGGCGTTAAAAATAGGGAAGTTATTTATGACCGAATCCATAACTACTATTGCCCATTCTCGCGCGAATCCTTAAGGTCAACCTATGCCACGCAAAAGCGGGAACTGTGGAAAGAAGCAAACCTAGTCACGATAAAAACTTGAACAAAGCCTCTTGGCTGGCGGCGGGTAATTCAACCAGCAAATCGATCTGCTCGGAAAAATCCTGCTGTAAAATTCGCCCATCCAATTTTTTGAGCTGATATTCGAACTGCTGCATTTGAGGATAGGCGAGTGTTAATCTGACTCTTATCAGCTCCACATAATCGATGATTTCCGCCGACTCGATGACATGCTTCGCAGCGTTGCCGTAAGCCCGCGCCAACCCGCCGGCGCCGAGTTTCACGCCGCCGAAATAACGAATCACCGCGACTAACACATTGATGAGATCCTTACCCTCCAAGTGCTGAAAAATCGGCTTGCCGGCCGTGCCGGACGGTTCGCCGGAATCATGAAAACGGCAAATGAATGCTTGCTCCGTGCGAATTCGATAAGCGAAGGCGATATGACTGGCATCCGGATAGTCGACCGCCAACTGCCTGAGATTTTGCAAAGCCTCCTGCTCATCGGCAACTGGTATAATGATTCCGATAAAACGCGATTTTTTGATGATGTCTTCAATCGTATGACGTGATTTGATGTACTGCATTTTTATTTTCGATTTCTTTAGGATTCAATAACGAATCGTCACCTGCGATCAACCTAGAAAAAGCATTTTTGTCCACGAAACACACGAAAATCACGAAAATATTCAATTAGTTATATACCTTTCGCACTTCAAATTTCGGCAGTGCCAGAGGAGGCGCCTGAGTGTCCGATAAAGGCTTTGCCAGCATGGAGCTGGCATAGAGCCTACATGGACGTATTCACGGCGTCCTTTAGCGGACACCCAGGCGCCGAATTTTGAGCTACGACGGGTATACTATTCAAGTTGTTTACCCAATGGGTGACTCAAGAGATTTATGTAACCGTATGATTACGTTAGTGTATTTCGTGTATTTCGTGGACTGACTGCCAAATTTAGGATCAACCCTTGTTCAATTATGACTACCCCTTTTAATTATTGCCTACGCTATTATTGCTCCATCATCGGGATTTTCGCCCTAACTTTAACGGGTTGTTCGACGGTAAGGGAATCTTTGCCGGCGCGGACCGCGACCGAACAACTTCTACTCTCCACTGCTGCCGATCACTCCGCGCAAAAATTAGCGATTGATTTACCGAAACACCATAAAATCTTCCTGGACACTCAATATTTCGATACCGTCAGCACCGATGCCAAATATGCCATCGGTGCGATCAAGAACCAATTATTGACCCTAGGATACCCGGTTGTAAGCGATAGAAAAGAGGCCGACTCCATTATCGAAATTCGTTTGGGCGCATTGTCGATCAATCAACACAAAAGCCGTTGGCTGGGACTACCGCACCTGAACGTCCCCATTCCACTAACGGGGACCCTTGAAATACCTGAAATTGTTTTGCTGGGCAACAATAAACTGGAAGGCATCGCCAAGATTGGCTTGTCTGTTTATGATGCTAATGTAGGTACGCTGGAAAGTGTTATTGAGCCAAGCTATGGTTTTTCCCGATTCGTTGAATGGACGGTGTTATTAATCAGCTGGACCGATTCAGACTTAATTCCGAAAAATGCCCGCAATGAACATGAAAGTCCCAGTCTCCATGAACGTTTGTTGATCAATGGCGAATTTTAGACCTTAAGATAGTCAAGGCTTTCTTAAACTTAATCAAAAGCATTTTGCCCACATATCACAAAATAATCACTTGAATATTCAACTAGTTATGCTTTCCTAGTTGCTCACCTAAAGGCTGATTTAAGAGATTTATGTAACCCGATGATTGCTCTCGTGATTTTCGTAGACTGACTGCAGAATTTAAGCTTAAAGAGCACCTTTACGTTTTTGCTTTCGTGCCAGCTTTTTCGCAGCCTTCTGCTCCCTGATCACGGCCAGCTCGGTTAACTCTTGCTCCATCATCGCCGACGTTTCCAGCGTGAGTCTGCCCAACATCCCCGAACGAAGTTCGGACAACAATATCTTAGCGGTCTTGTCTAGATCGACTCGGCCGCCGGAGCGCAAACAACCTCGGCTCTTTCCAATAGCAAGCATCAAGTCGTGCTCGTTGTTAGGAAGAGGATCGAGCTTGAATCGATCAACTAGACAATTCGGATAAAGTTTAAGCAGAAATTCGGCGGCAAAATACGCAATATCGTCATGCTTGATCGCAGTATCCTTGATCGCGCCGGTCACCGCGAGCCGGTAGCCGGTATTTTTATTTTCCAAATTCGGCCAGAGCATCCCGGGCGTATCGAGCAGAACGATATTGTTACCGATTGCGATACGCTGTTGGGCTTTAGTGACGGCCGGTTCATTACCGGTCTTAGCGATGACCCGTCCGGCCAATGCATTGATTAATGTGGATTTTCCGACATTCGGAATCCCCATGATCAACGCATGAATCAAGCGATTATCCGACTCATCGACAGCCAGCAATTTACGGCATAATTCTGTCAACTGCCTGATTTTTTCCGGCTGTTCGATACTCAGCGCGAGCGTCTTCACGCCTTGTTCGCGCTCCAAATAGCCTTGCCATTGCCGCGTTGCTTCGGGGTCGGCCAAATCGCTTTTATTCAATACCTTGATGCAAGGCTTAGAACCTCGAAGTTGCGCCAACAGCGGATTTTCACTGCTGAACGGAATGCGCGCATCAAGAATTTCAATGAACAAATCGACCTTAGGCGCGATCTCCCTGATTTCCTTCCCTGCCTTGTGCATGTGCCCCGGATACCATTGTATATGCATAATAAATCGTCAAATCCCAATAAAAATAAAAATCCAAGCAGCCACTCACCATTACCCTTTCACCCTTCCAGCGCCGAACAGGAGTTATAAAACCGTTCGCAACGTTACTGGACGCTGGAGCGTGGCAACGAAGAATGTCGCGGGGTTCATGCGATGATACACATATAGCACCACTTTATGCCTCTATATCGCGAAGCTAGAGCTTCGAGTATAGCTTTCCCAAGCAAGGAGCTTGGGAAACAGCGGAATCTTTCCCCTTTCCCCTTTCCCCTTTCCCCTTTCATCTTTCATCTTTATTCCCTTCCCTCTGCTCCAAAACAATCAACCAAGGGCGCTCTTGGGTCGGCTTCACAATACCATTGTCATCCAATGCCACGCGCGTCATCGACACCGTATCGAGCACATTGCCGCCGATCACGTCGAGCGCATCGTTGCTTTTGGCAACGACCAAATCGCAATGATAAGGCCCTCGGCGTAATTGTTTGAATGCCTGGACTTGTTGCGTAAAAACTTCGCTGCGCGGCGCGCATAACAGATCGCCGGGGTTAGGAGTGAAAAAATGCGCGTCGCGAGCGATAAACCGAGCATTTTTTCCGGCGAACATCGCATGTTCGATATAGTCCCAATGCAGCACGGTCGAAGGCAAATCCTGTTCCGACACCCCGGCGCTACGCGCCAACCAAACAATAAAGGCGGCCGACCAGGGCCGGACTTCGCCATCGTGATTCAGTAACGGCAAATGCGTTGCGTTGTACCAATAAAGAATGACTCGGGAGAAATAAGGCGCTTGGGTTTCGTGCGTCGTCTCCTTGTCTTCCGGAAAGATCAATTCGGGTTCCCCGACGCTATAGTCGGCTATGGGACGTCCGAATAAGGTCCATTCCTGTTGCGCCAAATAGATCATGCGTTCCCGAACCGAAGGAATCGTGAAAACCGGAGCGATACCGCTTTGATGTATGATTCGAAACGTCCCGTCCTTGAGCGGTGCGGTGCAAGCGGCTATCAACAATATCGGCACCCAAAATAGCGAGCGCAGAAAAAAAACCACGCTCTCTTTCAAAATTAAGGAACGAGCATGAATCAACTTTTTCAAATGTCGGAAGGGGGTTCGGTTGCTCGATTGACAGGTGTCGGCGGCAGGGCAGATTTTTGCTCCTGCAAAATCTGCATTCACCCAGCACCTAAATTCCATAATCCATTGTCTATGGTTAACTATCTTGGATAATTTAGGTGCTGGGTTCATGCCGTCCATGGCAATCTGATAGCCGCCGTCAAGCCTACACGGACGTATTTGCGGCGTCCTGTCAAGCAAGTTACCGAACCTCCACAAAGCGGATTTATTTTGCGCATATTCCTAACCCTTGCAACGCAATGCGAATACTACAGGCTATCGATAGTCTACACATGGCTCCTCCGGAAAAACGGCTCAACCCGACTCGGCAATATACCGCAACGCTCGGTCCAATGCTTTCGGATCGCCGCTGATAAGAGCGCAAGCATCGTTTTCACGGCGCAACCAAGTGAACTGACGCTTCGCCAATTGCCTCGTAGCGACAATGGCTTTTTCGATCATCACGGCATGATCGTATTCGCCTTGCAAAAACGACCACACTTGCCGGTAGCCGACCGCGCGTATTGACGGCATTTTTTCCGATAAATCGCCGCGTCGATAAAGCCTTTCCACCTCTTCGATCAAGCCTTGTTCCAACATCCGGTGAAACCGTTTTGCGATGATTTCGTGCAGTAGCTTTCGGTCCTGCGGCGCGATGATCAATTTAACCGCGCGAAAAGGAAGCGGTTGCGCCTCGGCTTCGCTGAACAATTCGGTCAAGGTTTTGCCGGTCAATCGATACACCTCGAGCGCACGTTGCACCCGCTGCGGATCGTTCGGATGAATACGCGCGGCGGATTCCGGATCGACTTGCGCCAGTCGCCGATGCATCGCTTCCTTGCCGATGTGTTCGAGCTCTTTATCCAATTCGGCTCTGACCGTAGCGTCGGCGGTCGGCAGTTGCGCCAATCCGTGATTGAGCGCATTGAAATACAGCATCGTGCCGCCGGTCAACAAGGGCAGTTTACCGCGAGCGCTGATATCCGCGATCAATTCCAGCGCTCGTGCTCTGAATTGCCCGGTCGAAAATGCCTCGCTCGGATCGAGAATATCGATCAAATGATGCACAATGCCGCCTCTTTCGGACTCCGTGGGCTTGGCGGTGCCGATATCCATACCGCGATAGACAAGCGCCGAATCGACACTGATAATCTCGGCATCGAGCGCTTCGGCGAGTTGCACCGATAAAGCGGTCTTGCCGGAAGCTGTCGGCCCCATCAAAAACACTGCCGTAGGCTTGGTTGATTGGGTCACGATAGGCTTACCGTCCGCGTAGGAAAAATTTATCCAGTTCCTGAGTCGATAGCTCGATCCAAGTCGGACGTCCGTGATTACATTGCCCGATGCGTTCGGTCCGCTCCATGTCGCGCAGCAAAGCGTTCATCTCGTCGATCGACAAACGTCGGCGCGCACGAACCGAGCCGTGACAAGCAACCGTCGCGAGAACTTCATTGGCTTTTTCCTGAATCCGCGTGCTCAAGCCGTGCTCGATGATATCGGCCAACACATCCCGAATCAGCGCTTCGCTATCGCCGCCGGCTAACAACACCGGAACCGACCGCAACACGATCGTTTCCGGACCCGAGCGGTTCAATTCGAACCCGAGCGCATTGAAAAATTCCTGGTGCTGTTCGGCCAAGTCGGCTTCACCGGCGCTGACCACGATCTTAATCGGCAACAGCAACGGCTGGCTAGGCACGCTACCGTTGTTGAATTGTTGCTTCAAGCGTTCATAAGTGACGCGTTCATGCGCGGCATGCGTATCGACAAGAATGATGCCTTTCGGCGTTTCGGCAAGAATATAGATATTATGCAGATGCGCGACGGCATACCCCAAAGGATGATACGACTCTTCGCCGGCTGTTGATGGCTCGGGGCTTTTGCTTTCAGGCTCCGGCTCGATCGCCGGATACAATGATGCGTAAGCGCGAATATCCTCCTCGACATGCAGCGGCAGCGTATTTTGCTTCGGCTTGGCTTGAAATTGGACTTGTGGCTTGACGGGTGGCTGCTCCGGAGTTTGCGGCAGCATCGGAACGAATTCCTCGATTGGAACGAACCGTTGTTCTTGACTCCCCGGCCGTAAGTCGGCCAACGAACGATGTAGCGCCCGATAAAGAAAATCATGAACCAGACGGCCTTCCCTGAAACGGACCTCGAGTTTGGCCGGATGCGCGTTGACATCGACTAAGGCCGGATCAAGATTCAAATACAGCACGAATACCGGATGGCGGCCGTGATAAAGCACATCCTGATAAGCCTGTTTCACCGCATGCGATACCAACTTGTCCTTGATCAAACGGCCGTTGACATAAAAAAACTGCATGTCCTGCTGGCTTCGCGAGAAAGTCGGCAAACCGACCCATCCGGTCAATTGCAAACCTGAAGCCTCGAAATCGATCTTGACCGAATTATCGATAAACTCCGAACCGCAAATGCCGGCGATACGCTGTTCGCGCTGCACCTCGGTCGCGGCCGGTTTCAGATTCAACACTTCGCGTTGATTATGCGTCAAGGCAAATCCGATATCGAAACGGCTCAACGCCATGCGTTTAATCAGCGTTTCGATATGACCGAATTCGGTTTTTTCTGTTTTGAGAAATTTTCGGCGAGCCGGCGTGTTGTAAAACAAATCGCGCACATCGACAGTCGTACCTTGAGGATGCGGGTCCGGCTGCGGATCAAAATTCTGCTCGGAACCGTCCGCGTCGACTCGCCAGGCGCAATCGGCACCTTCGATTCTGGAAATCAACGTCAGCCGGGCGACCGAGCTGATGCTGGGCAAGGCCTCTCCGCGAAACCCCATCGTCGAGACATGCTCCAAATCATCAAGCGTTGCGATTTTGCTGGTGGCATGGCGAGACAAGGCCAGCGGCAAATCATCCTTGTCGATACCGCAGCCGTCGTCTCGGATTTTGATCCGGCGCATGCCGCCCTGCTCGATCTCGATGGCAACAGACGTAGCCCCGGCATCAAAGCAATTTTCGACCAACTCCTTAACGATCGAAGAAGGCCTTTCGACGACCTCGCCTGCGGCGATCTGATTGACGAGTTGAGTCGGAAGAGAATGAATACGCATTGAACAGTCTGAAACCAAATCGGCTATTTTAGCCGATCGGTCAAAGCCATGTCAGTTTGAATTACAAGGCTACTCAATTAATGCGGGACAATTTAAGGTTAATCCGTTCGTGGTGAGCCCTTCCGCTGCGCTCAGGAGAGCCCTGTCGAACCATGGGCGGATTAACCTTCCACTCTTAGGAGGGAAGCCAATTAAAACAAGCAAAAATCTGCGTGTTTCGTGTGAAAAATGCTTTTTATAGAAAAGATTGGCAAACCAAACCCCGATTCACCTTTCATCTTTAAAAATCACCCATCAACAGGAATACTCAAAACTTGGCCGATCCTAACCTGATTACCATTCATTGCATTAGTCGTTTTAATTTTCTGCATGCTAATTCCATATTGCTGCGCTATACCTGACAAAGTTTCGCCACGGCTGATGACGTGTTGTCGACCTTGTTCGGCGATATAAGTTCCGGCTGGAGCCGCCTGCTGAAAGTAACTGTCGATACCATTGAAAATAGCTCGGGCCATTTTGCTCTGATGAGCAACACTGCGCAGTTTACTTTCTTCGTCCGGATTCGAAATAAACGCGGTTTCAACCAAAATTGCCGGTACATCGGGCGATTTAAGCACCAAAAAACCAGCTTTTTGCACCGACCGAGAATGTAAATGACCAACTTGCTTCAGGCTTCCGAGTATCTTTGACGCTGCATTTTGACTGGCTTCTTGAGTGGCGGTCATCGATAGATCGAGTAACACGGACGCCAATACATCGTCTTTATCGACTAAGCTGACGCCTCCAACCAGGTCAGCGGAATTTTCATGATTGGCCAACCATCGCGCCATTTCGGTCGTTGCGCCTTTGTTAGATAAGGTAAATACCGACGCACCTTTGACACTTGGGTTATCGTAGGCATCGGCATGAATCGATACAAATAAATCGGCTTTTGCTTTCCTGGCAATTTTCATGCGTTTTTTCAGATCGATAAAATAATCGCCCTGCCGAACCAAAACGGCTTTCATTCCGGGCTTTTTATCGATTAAGGCCGCCAGCTTTTTCGCGATCGCAAAAGTCACATCTTTTTCATGAGTGCCATGCGGGCCTTTTGCTCCGGGGTCTTGGCCACCATGTCCGGCATCGATCGCTATTACAACGTCTTTGCTGCGTTGCGGCGTTTTTTTCACCGGCTTATTATGTACGGCGGCTAACGCTTCGGGCCTTGCGGAAGGCCTTTTGGTCGGATTAGGGGAAGGGGTTCGCTTCGAAAGCAATGGATGCGATGCAACCGACCGTGTAACGGGAGGCTTGGCAGCAAGACCATCCTGTTTGGCAAACAAATCAATCATCAATTGATAGCCACCGGATTGATTAGCCGGAATCGTCAAACTCTTAGCTATGCCGTTCTTTTTCAAATCGACGACAACTCGCAAATCTTTGTCATTACGAACCGCGCTTCGAATTTTTTTAAACAACGGATGATTGGAGGACGGTTGGTCAAGTTTTCCGTTTAAGCGAGCATCACTGATGTCGATAACTAAACGCGGGGGATTATCCAGTTGAAATACTCTGTGTGAAAATTGCGCCGACAGATCGAAAATCAACCGGGAGTGATCGGAAGAAATTTGATGCTTCAAGGAATTGACCGCCGTTTGTTGCGCAAACACCGATCCTGTCCAGAATTGCAACATCGCAATGAATAAGATATTAATAAAACTACGCATGACCCAACCCAAGCTTGCTATTTTACCGACGGTAAATCCCCGTCATTGAATGTTTGCCGCTAAATTTCCAGACTTAACTACGCTTAGTATCCAGTTCAATTAAAATTAGCGGACAATATCATTTTTAACTTTTCTATAACTTTAAGACTTGAACACCGAAATTAGACGTTAAGGAACGGGAAGTTTATATCTTTCGCAACGGACAGTTTTTTGTCCTTCCCTAAGCAATTGAAAATACAAGCACTTCGATGAATCGCTTAGTTATTTCTCAATTTTAAAAGTATTCAAGTTATAAATTTGTTTAAAGTATAGCAGTATGTCTTTGTTTTATCACGCTAGATAAAAAGTTTTTTTAAGCTTAAATTGCTAGTTTCCACTTTTAGGTTTCGCTCTTGCCCGACAACGCTCAAGGTCAAGACTAAATCAGGCTCCGGCAGAAAACCTTCGCCCATTTCCGGCCACTCGATTAAACAAACCGCATCTTGATCCAAATAATCATTAATCCCGATCCACTCCAGTTCTTCCGGGTCGGAGAGTCGATACAAATCAAAATGAATGACTGCTCGACCACTCGATATATACTCCTCAACGAGCGTATAAGTCGGACTTTTAACCGCACCCTGATGACCCAGAGCCCTCAAGAAGCCCCGAACCAGCGTAGTTTTTCCGGCACCTAATTGGCCTTTTAAAAAGATCAAACATTTATGCGGTAACAGCCTTGACAGCTCGGCACCGAATGCTTCGGTAGCCTCGGTATTTCTCAGTTTTATTTGCATGACTTTGAAAGTTCGCAGATTCGAACTCCTTATCTAATTTTTCGATATATAAAACAACGTAGGTTCTAAAGAGGGTGCGGTTGCTCGATCGACAGGTGTCGGCGGCAGGGAAAGCCGGCGCCAAGCCTACACGGACGTATTCACGGCGTCCTGTCGGGCGAGTGACCGCACCCTCTCCCAACGCCTCGCACTTTCATTTGCCGGGGCGATGGTCATGCCTTCATGAGCGTTAGTTTACCAAACGCCTCAAATAAGGCATCAAATCGGTCGCTAAAAGACCCCGCTCACCGCCATCGGCAGCGGCCGCATCGGCTGCCAAACCATGAATATAAACACCTTGTTCGGCGCTTTCCCAATTGCTGAACCCCTGAGCCAACAGCCCTGCAATCACCCCGGTCAGAACATCCCCCATGCCTCCGGTTGCCATGCCCGGATTACCGACATCGGCAACTGCGATATGATGGTGACTAGCAATCAATGTGCCTGCCCCTTTCAGTACACAAATACCTCCATATTGCCGCCTGATCGAATTTACTGCCGCAAAGCGATCATGTTCGACTTCGGATACTGAGCATTTCAACAAACGCGAAGCCTCGCCCGGATGCGGCGTCAATACGAAATGCTCGCCGTATTGCTCCGAATCCGCCAGCCAGTTCAAGCCGTCAGCATCGATCACCATCGGCTTAGCGGCTCGGATCGTGGCATCGAATAAACCTTTCGACCAATCGCTTCGTCCTAACCCGGGCCCTAATACAAGAACATCTGCACTATCGATGATCGTCTCTATGCACTCCGGGTCGATGTCACCTCGACACATCAGTTCCGGCCGCGAGCTATTGATCAATATGGCATGCTCAGGACGGGTCAACACGGTAACGAGCCCTGCACCAACCCGTAACGCGGCTTCGCCTGCCATACGAACCGCCCCCGAATAACCGACATCACCGCCGATAACTAAGACATGACCATTATGACCTTTGTGCGTACAGCGACTTCTTCGCGGTGGTTGCAGAAAACGAATGCGTTGCGCAGCGCAATCGACTTTGTCAAAAACCGCGTTAGGAATATCGAGCGATGCATAATAAATTTTTCCGCAATAATCAGGCGCATCTCCGGTAAACAAGCCTTTTTTCAACCCGATAAAAGACACGGTCAAATCCGCTTTGACCGCACAGCCCATGATTTTTCCTGTATCTGCATTCAATCCGCTTGGAACATCGACCGCAATGACGAAAGCCCGACTGGCATTGATCGCCGCTATAGCATCGGCATATAAACCTTCGACTTCACGATCCAAGCCGGTACCTAGTAGTGCATCGATGATCACTTCTTCGCCAAGTAAAGCTTTCGTATCATAGGCCGCAACTTTACAGCCGCTATCGATGCAATCTCGATATGCCGTGAGCGCATCGCCCTTAAGCTTAGAAACCTCGACAACAGAATAAACCGTTACCTCCATTCCGGCAGCAATCGCTAAACGCGCTATCACATAGCCATCTCCGGCATTGTTACCGCCGCCACAAAAAATCGCGCAACTTCTCGCCTCCGGACAGAACGCCTTGACCCGCTCAAATACCGATTGACCTGCCCTGCACATTAATTCATAACCGGGAATGCAAAATTCATCGATTGCCATTCGGTCCAGTTCTCTTACTTGATCGGCGGAATATAGTTCGAGTGGAAGATCTTGCCTGTTCATTGCTTCATCGAAAATAATTGTGTTCAGCTTAATAGCCCCAAAACTTATTGGCTTGATCAACGTTAAATCCCTTTGGCGCCGAACAAGGCTTGCTAATTTTATACAGTGCAATGCCGCAATCGCGTTTTTGAGGCTCTCGATAAAAGGCACCACGAGGGCTTACTAGAGCGAGCGCGTAAGGACCCGATGTTTTACTGCCCTTAACTGTGGCGCGCTTAGTAATCAAAGCAATTTCGCCGTTTTGCAAATCGACGAATGTACCTGGGGGATAGATACCGGTTTCGCGGATGAATTGATTGGCCAATTGCTCATCGATTTCATTGCCGCGTTTCGCAAATAGCGATTTGATCGCATCATGCGCCAAAATCGGAGCTCGATATTTACGGCCGGTGATCAACGATGTATAGATATCAGCCAAAGAGATGACTTTAGCCCCTTCGCTAATAGCACCTCCACTGAGCTTATTGGGATAACCGCTACCGTCGTTTTTTTCATGATGATGCAAAACCATCGCCAACCAATCTCTAGATTCTATACCGGCTTTTTTTAATAAAATGACGCTTTGTTTAGGGTGTTCTATGATTTGCTGACGCTGCTCACTTGTCAACGGAGAATCTTGTCGATAAAGCTGATCCTGTAATTTCAGCATGCCTACATTCATCGTCAGCGCCGCGCTAATGATCAGTTCGTTATCCTCATCGGATAACTGCCTGCGCCGACCAAGTAAGCCGGACAATACTGCAGTATATATTGAATGAATGACGGCATAATTATTAGCGCAGCCCAGTAAATGAATCGCCCCTAATGCGGCATTAGGATCGAATACGATTATAACCCGTAAAAGCTCGGCAATTTTCGCTAGTTGCGATTGTACATTCTCGGCTTTTTGATCTGCCAAATCTTGAAACAATGGATACAACTTCTGGTTGCAATAAGCGATAGCGGTAAACGGATTGGTTTGTAGTTTTTTTTGATCCGGCTCTTGCTTTAAAGCGTCTCTTAGCTCGATCTCTTGTTCCGTAAGATTCCTATAAACCCCTTTTTCAAGCAACACGTTAAGTTGCTTTTCAGTGGTAACAATCGTATTTTTCTTCAATAACAACGATTGCTCAAAGGTAAAAATGGAAAATGGCAGCGGCGTATTTAATTCGATATCGCTTGGCTGTACTTTGACTAACTCTATTTCCATGACACACCTAAAGCTTAGGAATTTTTCGTAACATTCAGTATAGCTTGAAGACTACAAATTTTGCGAAAAGCTGAACTTTAACGTTTCAACCTATCTTTCACGCTTACTCCCTTTATACTCAAAAAATGGCTAACATTATGAAGGTAGTAGTAATGCTCCTGAACGCTCAGCACTGATCGGAAAAATCAGCCGCGTTCGTATTTCAGTCTTTAATTCAGCTTTTCCAAATACTGAATCACAAATTGTAGGGCGCGATTGCCTCTGTATTCATTGATATCCAACTTGTAAGCAGCATGGATCGTTCGAATTCCCAGCCATTGTTCGGGCTTTTCGATAAAGAAAGCAATCGCGTCGATCAACTGCTTGTTTTCGGCCTGACGCAGCACCAATTTTAAATGATGCTGCCCGACGATACGTGCCTGAATTACTTCGAATACACCATCGAAAACCGGCTCCGGAAACTCCTGCCCCCAAGTGCCCGAACGTTGTAATAACTCGGCGAATTCCAATGTCAACTCGTTTTCCGACAATTCGCCGTCGGAATACACCTTCTGTTCCAGGTCCATATTCGCTATACGCCGAGCGACCATCTCATCGAAGGCTAACGCAAAAGGGGGATAATCGTGCATTTGTATGCTCATTCCGGCAGCCATCGCATGACCGCCGAACTTATTAAGTATATTGGGATGAGCTGCGGCTATGTCGCTCAGAACGTCGCGGATATGCACACCGGGAATCGATCGCGCCGAACCTTTGATTTCGCCGTTACCGGCCGGTGCGAAAGCTACGACCGGCCGATGAAGTCTATCCTTGATTCTCGATGCGAGAATACCGATTACACCTTGATGCCAATTTTCATCGAACAAGCAAACGCCGGCCGGCAGATGTTTTTCATCTAAGGCTTTCATTTCGTTCAACAAACTCATTGCTTCGATCTTCATCTGACCTTCGATGTCCCGGCGATCCCTATTCATTTCATCAAGCTGCTGTGCGATATCCTTGGCCAAAGGAACATCATCGGTTAGCAGGCATTGAATGCCCAGCGCCATATCGTCCATGCGCCCGGCAGCGTTGAGCCTTGGTCCCAACGCAAAGCCTAGGTCGGATGAGGATAGATACCGATGATTCCGCCCCGATACTTCGACCAAGGCCAATATTCCCGGATGACAACGGCCCGAACGAATTCGCTGCAAGCCTTGATGGATCAAGATTCGATTGGTCTGATCGAGCGGCACGACATCTGCGACCGTGCCCAAGGCAACCAAGTCCAGTAATTGCGCTAGATTCGGTTCGGGTATGGCTTGTTGTTGAAACCAATCGATTTCCCGAAGACGACTTCTTAATGCAGTCAGGACATAAAACATCACACCGACACCAGCCAATGCTTGGCTAGGAAAAGGTTCGTCCGGTAAATTAGGATTGACGATTGCATCGGCCTCAGGCAGTGATTCTCCGGGCAAATGATGATCGGTGACCAAAACTTTGATACCCAGCGCCTTAGCCGCGTCAACGCCGGCTATGCTCGATATGCCGTTATCGACGGTGATAATCAATTCGGGCTCTTGGCGTTTGACCAACTCGACAATCTCCGGCGTCAACCCGTATCCGTATTCAAAACGATTCGGCACGATGAAGTCGACATTGACCGCTCCGAGCATGCGCAAGCCTCTAATAGCAAGGGCGCAACTGGTTGCCCCGTCGGCATCGAAATCGGCCACAATAGTGATTCGCTGCTGCTGACTTAGCGCTTCGATCAAATGAGCGACCATGTCCTTCATCCCGGACAAAAGCCACGGCGAAGGCAATCCAACCAACGAACGGTCTAATTCATCCGCGGATTTAATACCCCGGCTTAGAAATATGCGCTGCAAAACCGGGTGCATATCACCCAAATCCAGCTTTTTCTTACCTAGAGGACGGGGAATAATTGTTTTTTTAACGCCTTGGGAGTACATAGGGGTCAGGTGCAAGGGGAAAGGATCAAGGAACAAGGGGCGAGTGAAAATTGCCCAACCCAGTTTTGTTGGTATAACCGTCAGCCACATGACTGTCTTACCAGATGGCACGACATTACTGCCCTCAAACCCTCGTTTTTTCGCACTACAGGTCTATTGGTGCTTATGGATGACGGCGATCGCGGAGAATGGGAATCATACAATCCTCACCATTTATTGTGTCACATAACACTCGCGAATTACCTAACGCTAGGTGATCCGCGTAGGGTACGCTGTGCGTACCCTGGTAACCCCGCGATGTTCATGTGCCAACCGAACCGCCAAGGCGCGGCTTTGGTACGCGCAGCGTACCCTACAATTTATGTATGATGAGACCTCTTCGTGGAAACGCCCGAGCACCGCTCCAGCGGTACGAGACGCTAGCGCGTCTCGGTCTGCATTCCCACGCTAGAGCGTGGGAACGATAAAAGGGAGTAACAAGCAGTTTTTATAGACTATCGAGTATCGCTTTCTTGACTGCGTCTAAATCGGCTTCGATCGTGACCGGATGCGCGTCTTTACATTGCTTGATCGCGATATCGGGATCTTTGATGCCGTTGCCGGTTAATGTGCAAACGATCGTGCTGCCTTCGGGAATATTACCCAGCTTGATGTCATGCAGCGCGCCGGCCAACGATGCTGCCGAAGCAGGCTCGCAAAAAACACCTTCGTTCGAGCTCAACAATTTTTGCGCGGCTAAAATTTGCTCGTCGGTCATCGCGTCAAACCAACCTTCCGATTCGCGTTGCGCGGCCCAAGCCAAATCCCAGGATTGCGGGCGTCCGATGCGTATCGCGGTTGCTACCGTTTCGGGATGATCGATCATTTCCCTAGCGATGAAAGGCGCGGCGCCGGCCGCTTGATAACCGCACATCACGGGACGCTTATTCGTCACGGCTTTCAGCGAACCGATATCGGTCGAATATTCCTTATAGCCTTTCCAATAGGCCGAAATATTGCCGGCATTGCCGACCGGCAGACAGTGATAATCGGGCGCGGTACCCAGTTCGTCGATGATTTCGAATGCTGCGGTTTTTTGTCCTTCGAGACGGAACGGATTGATCGAATTGACGATCGAAACCGGCGCATGATCGACGATTTCCTTAACCAAAGCCATGCCTTGATCGAAGTTACCGTTGATTTGAATGATCTTGGCTCCATACATCAAAGTTTGCGCCAATTTACCCAGCGCGATCTTGCCCTCCGGAATCAGCACGAAGGCTTTGATGCCGGCGCGTACCGCATAGGCCGCTGCGGAAGCCGAAGTATTGCCGGTCGATGCACAGATAATGGCTTGACTACCTTCATCGACGGCTTTGGTCACAGCCATTGTCATGCCGCGATCCTTAAACGAGCCGGTCGGATTCAAACCCTCGAATTTAACATAAATATCGACGTCCTTGCCGATCAATCTTGGAATATTTTGCAGCTGTATCAAAGGTGTATTACCTTCGCCTAGACTGATTAAGCGAGTGCCATCAGCGACCGGTAGGCGATCTCTATAAGTTTCGATTAAACCTGTATAGCGTTTACGAATTGTCATTATGTTTTATCCCAGAGTTTCCAGACGAATGCGACACACTTTGCCGGTTACGGTCGTCAATTGTTCGATCACGGTAATCGCTGCATTCATTTCCGATTCCAATGTATTTTGAGTCAACATGATAATCGGCACCGATTTTTCGTTTTCATGAGGTTCTTTTTGAATAATCGCTTCGATACTAATGTCGTGCAAAGCTAAGATGCGGGTAATGTCGGCTAACACACCCGGCCTATCTTCGGCATTGAGCCGTAAATAATAAGCCGTATGAATTTGCTCGGCCGAAAGCATCGGAATATCGGCCAGCGCGTTCGGTTGAAAGGCCAAGTGCGGCACGCGGTTTTCGGGGTCGCTCGTCAATGCCCGAACGACATCGATCACATCGGCAACGACTGATGAAGCCGTAGGCTCTGCGCCCGCGCCCGCACCATAATACAAGGTCGGCCCGACCGCATCGCCTTTAACCAATACCGCATTCATTACACCATCGACATTGGCGATTAATCGACGGGCCGGTATCAAGGTTGGATGCACGCGCAGCTCGATGCCTTCGGAAGTTTTTCGTGCGATTCCTAAATGCTTGATACGATAACCCAAGGTATCGGCATAATCCACATCGTCGCGCGTGATTTGCGTAATGCCTTCGGTATAAACCTTATCGAATTGCAAGGGGATACCGAATGCGATTGAAGCCAAAATCGTTAATTTATGCGCCGCATCGATCCCTTCAACGTCGAATGTCGGATCGGCCTCGGCATAACCTAAAGCCTGGGCCTCAGCCAAGACATCGGCGAAATCGCGGCCTTTATCACGCATTTCGGTCAAAATGAAATTGCCGGTACCATTGATAATGCCCGCCACCCACTCAATTTGATTGCCGCTCAAGCCTTCTCGAATCGCCTTGATAATAGGAATTCCGCCGGCAACAGCGGCTTCGAACGCAACCATGACACCTTTGCCGCTGGCTTTCGCAAAAATTTCATTCCCATGCAGCGCAATCAAGGCTTTATTCGCGGTCACAACATGCTTGCCGTTTTCAATCGCTTTAAGCACTAAGTCTTTCGCAATCGTTTCACCGCCGATCAACTCCACAACGATTTCAATCTCGGGATCGTTGACGATCTCATAAGGATCAGTCGTCAACGCGATGCCTTGCGTATCGCAAATACGGCTTCGCTCAAGATCGCGAGCACTGGCGCGCGTTACGATAATTTCACGCCCTGCCCGGCGCGCAATTTCGGCGGCGTTGCGTTTCAAGACATTGACGGTGCCACCGCCGACGGTACCTAGACCTAAGACCCCTACTTTGACCGGCTTCAAATTCGACTCCTGCTAATTTCCCATAACCCGAACAAATCGAGCATTATACAACTTTGTCTTTCTTGAGCATATGTCGAATGCCGCGAATCGCTTGTCGGGTTCTGTGTTCGTTTTCGATCAAACCGAAACGAACGTGATCGTCTCCGTACTGTCCGAAACCGATCCCCGGAGACACGGCTACTTTCGCATCGGCGAGCAATTTTTTCGAAAACTCGAGCGAGCCCATTGCTTTATAAGGTTCAGGAATCGGCGCCCAAACGAACATCGTCGCTTTCGGCTTAGGCACCGGCCAACCGGCGGCCGTCAAGCCTTCGCATAATACGTCGCGTCTTTTCCGGTACATCTCGGCAATTTCGGCCACACAATCCTGAGGGCCTTCCAAAGCGCTAATCGCGGCAATCTGAATCGGTGTAAACGTACCGTAATCAAGATAAGATTTGATCCTCGCCAATGCCGCAACGAGTTCTTTATTGCCGCACATGAAACCGACCCGCCAACCGGGCATGTTGTAACTTTTCGATAGCGAAAAAAATTCGACCGCAATATCGGTCGCACCCTTGACCTGAAGAATCGACGGAGCTTTGTAACCGTCGAACACGATATCGGCATAAGCGACATCTTGAACAACCCAGATATTATGCTCTTTGGCCATTTCGACGATTTTTTCGAAAAATTCCAGATCGACGCATTGGGTGGTCGGGTTACCCGGAAAATTGAGAATCAACATTTTCGGCTTCGGCCATGAATCGACGATGGCTTTATGCAGTTCTTCGAAAAAATCCACACCAGCAACTAACGCCACATGACGAATGTCGGCACCGGCGATGACGACACCATACGGATGGATGGGATAGGCCGGATTCGGAACCAGCACGACATCGCCCGGCCCCAACGTAGCTAAAGCCAAATGCGCAAGCCCCTCCTTAGAACCGATCGTAACGATCGCCTCAGTATCCGGATCTAAATCTACGTCGAAGCGATGTTTATACCAATTGCATATTGCCCTTCGTAAACGAGGGATACCCTTGGAAACGGAATAACGGTGAGTGTCCTCTCGTTGAGCTGCCTCGACCAGCTTTTTGACAATATGATCGGGTGTCGGCTGATCGGGATTACCCATCCCGAAGTCGATGATATCTTCCCCGGCCGCTCGGGCTTTCGCTTTTAGCTCGTTGACAATATTGAAAACATAGGGAGGCAAGCGACTGATTCGATGAAATTGTTCCATTTGCGGCTCTGAAGAAAGATTTATTAGTCAGTAAGTTTAAAAAACCGTCTAAATTACTGTTAATCAAAGGCTCTGTCAATTATACATCAGAGGAAAGATGAAAGAAGAAAGAGGAAAGATGTAGGCTGTCGAAATAAAATATTAATCATTATAATTCAATTGTTTATTATTTTTTTGAGGTGAAAAACAGACAGTCAACCTACTTTTATTTGCTTCCTAGAGCTAAAAATCAACGACTTAGCAGGAGGCATCAAAATGAAAATTGAACTTATTAAAGAATTTATCAATACTTTTTTACCGGGTTATCGCCGGAACTGAAGGGTATGTTGCGCGTACCAAAGCCGTACCCGCCAATATTATCCAAAGTCCTTAGGGTTTAACCTGGGGTACCCAATCCTCTTTCACCTTTCATCTTTCCCCCTAAAACCTTTTCCACGCGTTTTAAATCGTCCTCGGTATCAACACCGGCTTCTGGAGTTTTGGCGACGGTGTTAACGAGAATCGACTCGCCGTGCCAGAGTATTCGAAGCTGCTCCAATGACTCGACCGCCTCAAGCGGTGAAGCTTCCCAGCCGCAATAACGCCGCAAGAAATCGACGCGGTACGCATACATGCCGATATGACGCAAATAATCGATTTTTCCGGAAAAGTCCCTGCCCTGCCGACTGAAATGATCTCGGTCCCACGGAATCGGCGCACGACTGAAATAAAGTGCATAACCGTCTTTGTTCAGCACCGTTTTGACGGAGTTGGGATTGAAGACTTCTTCCGGATCGGTAATGCGTGCCGCCAGAGTTGCGATACCTGCACGATGCTGACCCGCTAATGCTTCCGCGGCATCCCGGATATAATCCGGCGGAATCAACGGTTCGTCACCTTGCAGATTGACGATAATCGTATCATCGCTCCATCCGCATAACTCCGCTACTTCCGCAATACGCTCGGTCCCGCTTTGATGATCGTCGCGAGTCATCACCGCTTGAATACCGAGCTCCAACACTTTATCCAAAATCCGCGCATCGTCGGTTGCCACGACGATTTCTTCGGCATCGGCTTCCCTTGCTCGTTCGCAGACATGCGCGATCATCGGTTTTCCGGCGATGGTCAGCAACGGCTTGCCCGGCAGCCGAGTCGACCCATAGCGGGCCGGAATCACGACTTTGAACGGAATACTCATTTGCGCAGGGCTTCGGCTTCTTCTTGACTCAATTCTCGGGCTTCGTCTTCGAGCATGACCGGTATGCCATCGCGTATCGGGAACGCCAAGCGATCGGCAATAGAAATCAATTCCTGCTTTTCTTTGTCGTAAATCAATGGCCCTTTACTGACCGGACTGACCAGAATTTCAAGTAATTTTGTATCCATCATATTTTTCTCTCAATAAGGTTAAAAATCGATTCTTAAAAGCCGGCTCCAGTTGGGCCGTCACCGGCACATACCAATGCGTATCGTTAGCAAAATCGAAGCATTTGACCGCGTCTTTTTCGGTCATCAATACCGGACACTCTCCGAATTCAATATCGTCGGCGCGATACGAATAATGATCCGGGAATTTATGATTGATGCAATGCAGTCCGGCGGCATTCAACTTGTTGAAAAACCGGTCGGGATTGCCGATTCCGGCCAGCGCATGACAACTCAAACCGATAAAGTCTTGCAACGGCTTGGCAGAACCGGTCGTCAGATTGACAGCCATATCGCCGTTAAGTGTCATCGAAAAACGTTCGTCTTCGGTTTTTGTTCCATTCTCGATGATAAAGTCGACTTCCGACAAGCGCTCGACCGGTTCTCTCAACGGGCCGGCCGGCAGACAAAAACCATTACCGAACTGTCTTTCGCTGTCGACGACAGCAATTTCGATATCGCGGGCCAATTTGTAATGCTGCAAACCGTCGTCCGATAAAATGACATCGCAGCCGTCTTGCTCCAACAATAAACGTCCTGCTTCAAAACGATTGGCGCCGACCGCGACAGGGCAATCGGAGTGCTTGGACAATAACAAGGGCTCATCGCCAACAATCGCGGCATTGCCGGAAGGATCGACTTTGACCGGTGCGCCCCGGACTTCCCCCCCGTAACCGCGGCTAATGACGCCAGGTTTATAACCGTTCTCTTTCAAAAGCTTGGTCAACGCGATAATTAACGGCGTTTTCCCGGTACCACCGACGCTGATATTTCCGACGATGATGACCGGAACCGGCAGACGCCTGTTTTTTATCCATCCTGCACGATAAAAAAACCGCCTGAGCTCGACGACTCCTCGGAAAACCCAACTAAGCGGTAATAAAAACTTAGCGGGAAATCGGCCTTGATACCAAACGGTATCGAGCGATATACTTCGCGCGGTCATGTTTTCGGCTTTTATGGCAATGCTATTTTGTTCGGTAGCAAGGCGCGAAAACAGGCGCATAGCAAGCTATGTAACTGTTTTCGCAACGTAGCTACCGGACAAAGGAGCGCGTTAGAAAACCGAAAATGTGGCTGCTCGAAGTATAATAACTTCCCTGAGTCGTTCATTTATCCTCCATTGGGTTTTATTGCCGCAAAGGTAATATGTTTAAAACCGATTTGCCCGGCAATATCCAAAGCCATTACGACGGATTTATGCGGTGTTTCCCCGTCCGCATTGATGACGAAAGGGATAGATCGCGACGAACCTGCCAATTTGAGTAGCTCTTGTTTGAGCGTTTCTTTTTCTTGATTAACCAATTGACGAGGCAAACCGTCTTCGCCGGTCAAATAATAGACGCCGTCCGAATCGATGCTCAACTCGATCTGTCTCAGTTTTCTTTCAGGTTCGCTGCCTTCGGCTTCAGGTAAATCTATGTTCAATACGGTTTCCCGATTGAAGGTCGTCGTCACCATGAAGAAAATCAACAATAAAAAGACCACATCGATCATCGGCGTAATGCTGATTTCGAGCTTTTCTCTTTTTTTACGATGAAAATCCATCAGGCTTCCTCACGCTCTCCGTGCAACACATCGATCAAACGTAGCGCTTCCTCCTCCATATTCAAAACATATTCATCGATCAATCGCTCGAAATAACGGTGAAAAATCAGGCTCGGTATCGCAACGCTCAAGCCGGCCGCGGTCGTAATCAATGCCTCGGAAATACCCCCGGCCAATATCGTGGGATCGCCGACGCCATGCATCATGATAGCCGTGAATACTTTGATCATGCCAACCACGGTTCCTAAAAGACCCAACAACGGCGTGATCGAGGCAATCGTACCCAAAGTATTCAGAAATTTTTCCAATTCATGAACGATTTGCCGTCCCACCTCTTCGATGCTGGTGCGCATGATGTCCCGACCGTGGCGGCTATTGGCAAGCCCTGCGGCCAAAACCGCGCCTAACGGCGAACTCATTTTAAGGCTGCGCAACGCTGAAGCATCGAGTTTACCTTCGCGGGATAATTTCCAAATCTGAGGGACGAGATCGGGCGGCAAAATTTTATTTTTGCGTAGCGTCCAAAACCGCTCGCCAATGATCGCCATCGCACCGATGGAGCATAAAATAATCGGCAGCATTAACCAGCCGCCGCTTTTAATCAAATCGAACACTATTTTTACCTATGTTTATAAAACTTAAGACAAAATATACCGCTTCAGCCAAATCAGCCGGAATGACGCTTTCGATAACCCATGAGAATTGACCAAGGATTTCATGACAAATAACTTCCCGGAGCAATGATATTCCTGATTACTTAGAACGTTCAGCCAATTTGACTTAACTCAGGGCGCCCGCCTAGGTCCCGTTAGGCCGCGCCGAGCACTGGCGATTTTGCCGAGAATAGCCCGCTAGGGGAGCGGCAGGGATGCCGCTCGTTTTCGGAGGGCTAGGGATAGCCCTTCCGAAAACCCTCGGCAAAATCGTCAGCGCGCAGGATGCAGCGGCCTCCGGGTGTCTTTTCTTTTGGATACTTTTCTTTGGACAAGCAAAGAAAAGTATCGCGGTTGTCGGTCCGCGAACCGACTCCATATAAGCGTCGCGATAGCGACACAAAACCTACTTCGGACTTCAAATAGGCTGAAACTTATACGTAATCAGGATGATATTTGTAGCTATAGAGCCGGTAGTTAATAAAGCTACATAAATTGCACTTCAGCTCAGGCTAGAAAGGTAATGCCATATTCTAATTAACTAAGGGCTCTATAATTTAAACAAATCCCGCTTGCTTAGCGTTATCACGGCCCACCCAAACAAATGCGATCAACAACGCCATACAACAACAAACCGCTGCAATGCTATAAACGAACCGGGCACCTTGCGAATCCCAAAAATAACCGCTGTACAGACTGCCTAGCACTCCACCCAGGCCGAAACTAACGCTGCTATAAAGCGCCTGCCCCTTGCCTTGGTGTCGATGGCCGAAATAATAATCGACTAGATGAATCGCCGTCACATGCGTGGCGCCGAAAGTCGCGGCATGAAGCACTTGAGCAAAAACCAGTAAAGCAAGATTATCCGCACACCAACCAATCAACAGCCAACGAAGGATACTCAATAAGATACTGACCAATAAAATATGTCTTAGCGAGTACTTTACCAATACCCTACGCATCAATACAAACAGCAAGATTTCGGCAAAAACCCCCAATGACCACAACATCCCGGTCGTCGTTCCTGAATAATCGTGTTGATTCAAAAAAATAGAATAAAACACATAATAGGGACCGTGCGCGACTTGCAAAAGCATGTAGACGAAAAAAAACGCCCACACTTCAGGCTTTTTTAAAATTCCACCGATGGCGATACCGTCAATGCCCTGCTGGGATGCATAAGCTTCGGGCGTCAATAACGCCATAAGCCAAATCGAGCCCAAAAGCCCGGTAATAATTTCCGGCATGAATGCCAAACCTTGCCAGTCGAGCAAGCGACCGATACCGCTAACGGTAACGATAAAACCGATCGACCCCCATAGCCGAATTTGACTGTAGCGTTGCGGTTCTTGCTTTAAATGAAACAAAGTTGCCGCTTCGAATTGCGGCAGCGCGGCATTCCAGAAAAAACTAAATGCTACCGTCAATAAGGCAAATGCTAAATAACCTTCAACGAACAAAAAACCGCTGAATAAAATAACCGCAAAAAAACACGCAATGCGGATAATCCGTAAACTTCGTCCACTTCGATCGGCAATCCAGCCCCAAATATTCGGCGCTATGATTTTCGTACCGACCAATAATGCCGAAAGCTCGCCGATTTCAATTGCATTGAAATCGACGCTTTCCAGATACAAGCTCCAGTAGGGTAAAAAACCTCCTAGGGTAGCAAAATAACAAAAGTAGAATCCCGACAGTCGCCAATAAGGAACGGACATACCGCGGCTTATCTAAGAATCGGCAAGCCGGAATCGACCTCGAAATTTTGAGCGCGGTGCCGTAAGAGATGGTCCATTAGCACGAGTGCGGTCATCGCTTCGGCGATCGGCGTCGCGCGAATGCCGACGCAGGGGTCGTGACGGCCCTGGGTGACCACTTCAATCGGTTCGCCTCTGACATTGATGCTTCTGCCGGGCAATCTCAAGCTCGAAGTCGGCTTCAGCGCGATACTGGCCCGAATGTTTTGCCCGGTACTGATGCCGCCCAAAACCCCTCCGGCATGATTGCTCAAGAAACCTTCCGGCGTGATTTCATCGCGAAATGCGGTACCCTTGGTATCGATACAGGCAAAACCGTCGCCGATTTCGACCCCCTTTACCGCATTGATGCTCATCAGGGCATAGGCCAGTTCGGCATCGAGCCGGTCGAAAATCGGCTCGCCTAAACCAGGCGGTACATTCGACGCGATCACTTCGATTCTGGCGCCGATCGATTCGCCTTCCTTGCGCAAGGCATCCATGTATTGCTCCATCTCCGCGATTTTATCGCTATCGGGACAGAAAAAAGGATTCGTTTCGACCACGGGCCAATCGAATTTTTCGATCTTGATGGGGCCTAATTGCGACAGAAACCCGCGAATTTCAATACCGGCCGATTCCTTTAAATATTTTTTCGCGATTGCCCCGGCGGCCACGCGCATCGACGTCTCGCGAGCCGATGAACGCCCACCCCCGCGATAATCGCGAAAGCCGTATTTATGCTGATAGCTGTAATCGGCATGGCCGGGCCTGAAACTTTCGGCGATTTTCGAATAATCTTTCGAGCGCTGATCGGTATTTTCGATCAACAAACCGATCGGCGTGCCGGTGGTCTTGCCTTCGAAAACCCCGGATAGAATCCTGACCTGATCAGCTTCGCGGCGCTGCGTGGTGTGTCTCGAGGTACCAGGCTTGCGTCGGTCGAGATCGATTTGAATATCGTCTTCCGACAACGCCATGCCGGGAGGGCAACCATCGACGATACAACCTAATGCGGGTCCGTGACTTTCGCCGAACGAAGTCACGGTGAACAACTTTCCTATCGTATTTCCGGACATATTAATTTAATGCTTCGATGAATAAAGAATGAAATTGATCGACTTGTTCGGCGCTCAACAAAAACACGCCGTCGCCTCCTCGCTGAAAGTCCAACCAATAAAAAGGGATTTCGGGAAACCGGTTTTGCAGCGTTTCGGCGCTGCTGCCGACTTCGACGATCAATACGCCTTGTTTCGACAAATAATCATTGGCACTCGCCAAAATTTGCAGCACGATATCGAGACCCGACTCGCCGCCCTTGAAGCCCATCGCCGGTTCGGCATGATATTCGGGAGGCAGATTTTGCCATTCTTCGACGGCCACGTAGGGAGGGTTACTGACAATGATGTCGTAACGTTCGTGCGGTAATTGCGAAAACAAATCGGATTGAAACAGCGTGATTTGTTCAACTCTGTCATGTTTTTCGACATTGATCGCGGCCACGGCCAGCGCATCTTCGGATAAGTCGACCGCATCGATCTGAACGTCCGGAAAAGCATAGGCGCAGGCGATCGCGATGCAGCCGCTGCCGGTACACAAATCCAAAATTCGGTTGACCGAATCCGGATCGACCCAAGGGTTGAATTGATCCTCAATCAGCTCGGCGATCGGCGAGCGCGGTATCAATACGCGCTCATCGACAAAAAACGATAAACCGGCAAAAATCGCTTCATGGGTCAAATAGGCCGATGGCTTACGTTCATTTATCCGCCTCTCGAACATCGCAAGAATCGCCTCGCGCTCCAGCATCGTCAAGGTACTGTCTAAATAAACAGGCGATAAATCGTAGGGCTGATGCAAGGTATGTAAAACAATGGCAGCGGCTTCATCGATCGCCGACACGGTGCCGTGCCCGAAAAACACTCCGGCATCACGAAACCGACTGGCGCCGTAACGAATATAATCGCGAATGGTCGTTAATGTGGCGGATATATCGAAAAAATTGTCTGACATGGTTAATCACGGAAATCTCGACTCAACGGGCAATTTTAAACTAAACTCTTTTTGCTTGCCCGAATATTAAACAGAACATGAGCACATCACCGGATACTACCGCTATTGCTTCGAGCCTTGCCAAAAATCAACTGTACCTCGATTGTTATAAGTCGATGCAGAAGGATAAACTGCAACTGCCAACGATACCCGATGTCGCCTTCAAAATTCGACGCGCGATCAACGACCAGACGGCCAACAATGCCAAAATCGCTAGAGTCGTTCAGATCGACCCGGCCATTACCGCCCGTTTGATCAGAATTGCGAATAGCCCACTTTACCGGGGCCGAAGAAAAATTGAAAGCTGTCCGGAAGCCTTAACCCGCGTCGGTTTAAAAGCGGCTCAGGACATCATTACCTCATTCGCGATGAAAGCGGTTTTTCAAGCCAAAACGCCGGTGATTCGCAAAAAAATGACCGATCTTTGGGCTCACAGCAGCTATGTTGCCGCTATCAGCGCGGTATTGGCTCACAAAACCCCGGGGTTCGACCCGGACAAGGCGATGCTGGCCGGCCTCATTCACGACATCGGCGTCGTCCCGATATTGACGCATGCCGACAAACGCCCGGAAATTATCGACAATCCGAAAGACCTGGTCGAAACGGTACGAAAACTACGCGTCGATATCGGCCTGCAAATTCTGCGTAAATGGGATTTTCCGCAAGACTTCGAAGATGTCATTATCAACGCCGAGAACTGGTATCGCGACAATGACGGCCCACCGGATTACGCCGACATCGTGATGATTTCGCAACTTCATAGTTTCATCGGCAAGATCGACATCAAAAAAATGCCCAAAATAGATCAACTCCCCGCTTTTAGAAAACTGGCTTCGGGAGGGCTAACGATCGATGCCAGCATCGGAATCTTGGACATGGCCAAGGAAGAAATCGAACAAATCCGGCTGATGTTGCATTGACCATTCAAATCAATAGCGCTTCTTCAACATCAACAACGTTAACGAAGCAAACAGCGCTCCACAATAGAAGGTAAATTCGGCGCCATAACGGTCCCACAACCAGCCGGCCAACACGCTGGCCAATAACATGAAGACACCGCCGACAAAATTAAAAAAACCGTAGGCCGTGCCTTTCCAGCGAGCCGGTGTGGTGTCTGCGACCATCGCCGCCAAAATGCCTTGACTGAAACCCATGTGAAAACCCCACAAGGCCAATCCCGCAAACAACATCGGCAAGGTCTCGGCGTTTGCCAGAATCAAATCGGCCAGAACCAGAAACGCCATCCCCAAGGCCAGCAAGCCTCTTTTCTCGACCCGGTCGGACCAAAGCCCTGCAGGATAAGCCGACAAGGCATAAGCCAAACTCATCAACACCATCGCCAACGGTATCCAGGTCACCGCCAAGCCGATTTGCGCGGCGCGCAGCACCAAAAAAGCCTCGCTGAACCGAGCCATCGTAAACAAGGCCCCCAATGCGACAACCCAGCGATAGCGCCCGGAAAATTCCTTCAATATCTTGAAACTCAACGGCGAGCGCGCAGGTTTGTAACTTGACCGTGCCTTCGGCTCTTCGATGCCGATGACGATCAACAGCACGGCGAGCACAGCCGGAACGACGGCAACCCACAACACCAACTCGATATCGCCTTGATAAAGAAACAATAACGACACCGCCAACAACGGCCCCAAAAAAGCGCCGACCGTATCCATCGATTGCCTCAAACCGAAGCACGCGCCGCGAATTTCCGGCGGCGACACATCGGCGATCAAGGCATCACGCGGCGCGCCGCGTATGCCCTTGCCGATCCTGTCGAGAAAACGCGCGGTAAACACCGTTTCGACGTTACCGGCCATCGGAAACAAAGGCTTCGACAATGCCGCCATGCCGTAGCCGATAAAAATGAGGAATTTGCGCTTGCCGAAAAAATCGCTGATCGTTCCGGAAAAAACTCTGACCATCAAGGCCGCGGCCTCGGCCATGCCCTCGATCAAACCGACAGTCAACGCCGAGGCACCGAGCGTCGTCACTAAGAAAACCGGCAACAAGCTGTGTATTAATTCCGACGACAAATCCATGAACAAACTTACGAACCCGAGCGTCCAGATTGTTTTGGGTATGGCTATTCTATCGACCTTCATCACGCCCCCTCCCGTTGAACGCATGGCTCATTTTCTCGTTATTCGGATTGTAGGCACAAACTCACTCACTTAACAACACGGCGGAACAGTTCTCTATAATTTTACATTACGAATCAATGAAATATAACTAATCCTGAACAAACTTTCATTTTTCCGATATAAATCATCCTGACATTCTATCTTGATATTCCTGACCCGCGGCGTAAGCAGGGGCAGCGTCATTCCCTGCCGTGTATTCTGGCTCTTGCCACCGCTGCCGTGCTCTGTGGCATGGAAGGCTATAAAGCGATTGGCAGCTGGGCGGATGACTTAGGCCAAAAAGCGCGAGCCCGTTTTGGCTGTCGCAAACGCAATGGGCGTTATCAGGTACCCAGTCGCACCACCTTCAGAGAAACCTTAATTAGCGTCAATCCCGCACAACTCGATCTTGCACTGCAAGGCTGGAACGAACAATTCGCCGAAGCAGACGAAGGCATGGCTGTCGACGGTAAAACTCTGCGTAACGCGATCGATGAAGAAGGCGGATTTTTGCTCCCGGCAAAATCCGCATTCCCACCATCCCTGGCGGTTGTCGTCAAACGCATATCCTGGGCGTCGTCGGGCATCAGACTGGACGCTGCCACACTCAAAAAAAGTCGGTGCTTTGCCCGTAGAGGGGAGCGATGAACTCAAACAGACCCACGAAATTGGGATGTTCATCCCTGTTATTGATACCTTGGCGGATATTGCCGATAAAACGATCACTGGCGACGCCCTTTTAACACAGCGTAAACTGGCGCACTATCTGGTCGAAGACCGGCAGGCCCATTATGTATTTACCGCCAAAGATAACCAACTCACACTCGCCCAGGATATTCGCCTCGCCTTTGAAAACCGCCAGGCGCCTGACTATAGCGAGCCTTACACCTTGATGCATGGTCGTATTGAGTCACGCTCTATTTGGACGTCTACGCTCCTGAACAACTACCTTGATTTCCCTTTCGTCGGGCAAATATTTGCCATATAACGCCACACCATCGACAAAAAAAGCGGCCAAGAAACCTTTGAGATGGCTTACGGCCTGACCAGTCATTCACCGATGAGCGCCAACGCCGAACAAGTGCTCAAGTTCAATAGAGATCATTGGGGCGTCGAGAGTCATCATTACCTACTGGATTGGAATTGGAATGAAGATCGGTGCAGGATAAGCAAAGGCCATGGGCCTGAAAACATAACCTGTCTGCGCAGATTTGCCGCAGGGTTGATTAAGTCCATGAGTAAAGACAGTGTGGCAGCCACTATCGAAAAGCTGGCGCGTAATGTACGACGGGTATTCGATTACCTGCGCATGACAGAGAATTCGAGAAAGGTTATATTGCAACACCAAAGTCAAGAAGTTTAGAACGGTTTCGCCGTGCACTTAACACATTCCATCTTGCAATTGTCAAAAAAAGTATGATACTGTTGCTAACAGTATGCTGATCGGTTGACTACATTTGTTCGGCGTGTCGATAAAGACCGCGAGGCAAAACGAAGCCTCTTGATTGGCGACCGCCTTTTTCGTCAATACCTGCTCATTGGGTAAACAATAAGGATCGTATCGTGTGTCTGCCGGGCGATCGAAACAACGAATCAATAAACAAGCGAAAAGTAAAGTCACGAGATGAATGACCATGAAAATTGATTGCAAGGTTATCATAAGCCGCTTAGGTAGGGCGTTGCTAAGCGGCCTACTCATTCACAACACCGCCGTTTCAGCGCAGCCTGTTGAAATCGTTTATCAATATGACGACTTGAACCGACTCGAGCGGGTCGAGCGCGGGGATGGGCCGGTAGTTGCCTATGGCTACGATGCCGCCGGCAACATCCTCACGCAGACCGTGAGCGGAAGCCCCGACACGGACGGTGACGGCATCGCCGATTTTGCCGGTCCCAATATCGATGGCGACGGTTTACCCATCTTCTGGAATAACAATTAGAGACGAATCCTTTACAAGCCAACGGATCGGATCAACAGACCGCCCATCAAGTCCTGTTCGTGCCGGTATGGTGATTACCGCTGCCGGCTTGGGCCCAGCGTCTGATTCGACTCTACCGCTCCCAACGGACAGGAAGACGCACATGAAAACGCTGAATACCGTAATCCATATCGCATCGATCTTGCCGACCAGACACCCACAAACCGACCGCCAAGCGGCGAACCGAAGCAACTGCCCGCTAAATGCCGCCGTCCGGATGATCTTGAACGTCCTCTTGGTGATCATCGTGCCGATGAGCGCGGCGCAGGCCGAGCCCGGCTGGATCGAGCAACAAGCCGAACCGGTATCCCCTGAAGCCCATGCGCTATATCTGGAACAACGCACGGAGGAACTGGCCGAACGAAGTCCTGCGGTTCAACCGTTCGAATCACGGGCGATGCAGCGGACTTTCGGAACCGAAGGCCTTACCGAATCGGGCACCGTTGCATCCGCCATGACGGTCGCCGACATCTATACGCAGACGGCCGAAGCCTTGGCCAACGACCCGGTTCGAATCTATCAATTCGTACGCAATCATTTTAAATACGAACCCTATTACGGCGCACTGAAAGGGCCCTATCTGACCTTACTGGATCGTAGCGGCAACGACTTCGACCAGGCGGCCCTGTTAGTCGAATTGCTCCGGGCGGCCGGCATCGCGGCGAATTACCAATACGGCAGAATGACGATTCCGCATGCTTCGGCCATTGGCATGGATACCGCGCACTGGTTGGGTGCCGAAGCTAATGCCGGTGTCATCGGCAATATTATTGCCAGCGGAGGCATCCCGATCGCCAACAACTACACCGACCGCATTGTATTGGACCGCATTTGGGTGGTCACCACGATCAACGGTACGGCCTACGCCCTCGATCCCGCCTTCAAACCGAGCGAAAAAACTGCCGGCATCGATTTGGCCGCCGCAATGGGCTATAACCCGACCAATCTTCTTAATGCGGCCGGCGGCACGCTGGGGACGAACAGCATCGAAAACCTGAATCAAAACGAAGTAGAGAGCGAGCTCGACGACTTAACAGAACAGCTGCTGACGACACTCAAACAAAGCCATCCGAATGCCAAAGTCAGCGAAATTCTCGGCGGCATGACCATCATTGCGGATACTAGTACAACCTTGCCGGCGGCATTACCGTTCAGCGCGACGCCGACCGAACCGCAATGGACCGAAATACCGGCCGTCTACCTTCATACCGTGCGCCTGCAACACGGCGGCATCGATGTCACACTCGATATTCCCGAAATTGCCGGCAAAAAGCTGAGTATCGCCTATACCGGCGATACAATGCCGATCGATCCGCCGCCGGCCGAGGCTACCGATTTCGGTACTGTAAGTAGCAGCCAGACAGCTGAAAGAGTCTGGAACTATACCAACTCGAATAATGTAACGGTGACCTACACGGCCAGTTTGAGCGGTAGTAATGCCTTTAGTTTTGTTCAAGGACAAGGCACCCGAAATGTCGCGCCCGGTAGCTCCACACAAACACGAATCCGCTTTTCTGCGGCAGGGCAGACACGAGGACGCAAGAATGCGACGTTAACGATTATCCAATCGGCGCCTGGATTTACCCCTTTTACACAAAACATCGTGCTGACCGGTATCGTCGAAACCACGCCGACCGCTCAAATCTATCTCGACGACCAATTGCTGCTCGATGAAGGCACGCCCACGGGCGACTTGAATGCCCTAATCTTGTCGGTGGATCATCCTTATGCCGCCAACAACGGCAAATATCAAGATCAAGACAACGTCAAATTTCCGGTCAAACGCTCCGGCACCTATGTTCTGGCCTCGGGTTTCGGCGGCGACCGGCACAGCATCCTATCGGCCGAACGCCAACGACGCTTGGACCGCCTGTTGCTCGACGGGGTGGCCGAGGACTCGCGCGAAGTCATCACCGAAACCCTCAATATCATCGGTCAAAGCTGGTACAAACAAACCCAGCTCGATGCCGAAATGCTCGCCGCGATCGGCGGCAAACGCCTGATTCGGCATCACCGTTTCGGCATCGTCGGCCAGGAAGCGGGATACTTCGTCGACATCAAGGCTCAGGTACAATCGACTCCGGCGTCGACTGTAGCCTCCGGCAGCGACGGTTCGTTCGCGGCCGGCAATTTCATCGCCAGCGCGATGGAACACAGCGTTCTGGAGCAACTCCAAGGCGACAACAATCCGGCGATGTCCACGATCAAGATATTCCATCTGCACAACCAAACCGGCGGCAAGTTCTACTTGGCAACGCCCGGAAACTATGCCGCCATCAAAGGGCAATTGACCGGCTACGATACGAACACGCTCAACGATATCCAAGCGGCAATCAACAATCAAGCCCGGGTGATCCTGCCGCAAAGCGGTCAGGTGGCGTTGAACGACTGGACCGGGGCCGGCTATGTCGACTACCGGGTTTCGGGAACGCAGCGGAGCATCGGCATGATCATTGGCGGCGGCCTGCACGGCGGCTTCGCCAGCCTGGAAGGGAACGTCAACGCCATCACGCAAAGCAGCTTGTCCCGGCCGGCCTACACGCCGTCGGCTAACATTGCCACGCCCAAAGGCGTGGATCCTGTCGATCTTGGCAGCGGCGCCTATCTCAACGCCGGTACCGACTTGGCCCTGGGCGGCAACGGCCCGCGCGGCTTGCGCTTCGGACGCAGCTACAACAGCCGGCAAGTCAACGCCAACAGTGCCTTCATGGCGCCGGGCTGGAGCCACAGCTACGCCATCGAACTCAAACGCTTCAGCGACAACGACGCCGCCTTGGGACTGCGCACCCCGCAAGACGCGGCCGCCCTGATCGTCGCCGCCTACGTTGCCCGCGATCTTTTGACCGACACGCAACCCGATTTGGAGAACTGGATAACCGCCGCCTTGGTCGCGCAATGGGCCACCGACCAATTGCTGGACAACGCGGTCGCGGTCAATCTGGGCGACCGGGTGTTGAGCTACCGGCAACAACCGGACGGCAGTTACACGCCGCCGCCGAGCGTGACCACCGAATTAATCCAAAACCCGAACGGCACCTTCAAACTGGAAGGGCGCTTCGGCACGGTACTGACCTTCAACACCGACAACCGCATCCAAAGCCTGACCGATATCGACGGCAACGCCCTGAGCTTTACCTACAGCAACGGCAGACTCAGTCAGGTCGAGGACGCCTATCACCGCACGCTAACTTTGACTTATACCGGCGACTGGCTGACCCAAGTCAGCGACAATCAAGGCCGAAGCGTTCATTACGATTATACCGGTGACAACCTGACCGGCTACCGCGACGCCGAAAACAAGCTTTGGCAATACGGCTACGACGACCATCACCAAATCCTGACCGTCACCGACCCGGTTGGCGTTACCATCGTCGACAACGTCTACGACGCAAGCGGCAAAGTCATCTGGCAAACCGCCCCGCGCGACAACCATACGACCGCCGTCTACACACTCCACTACACCGGCCTCTCCTCCAGCGAAGAAGACCCGCTCGGCCATCGCACCACCTACACTTACGATTTCGCGGGGCGAACCGTCGCCGTCGAAAACGCCCTGGGCGAGAGAAGTACGGTCGACTACGACGGCCAAGGCCAGGTCATCAAGCAAACCGACCCGCTCGGCCGCATCAGCCGGCACAGTTATGACAGTCACAACAATCTCCGAGTCAGCTGGAATCCGCTGGATGAGCCGACCGAATTCCAGTACGACGGACAACACCGGCTGACCCGCGTCATCGACGCGCTGGGCCACGGCGCCGAGATCGACTACGATGCCAAACATCGTCCGATCCGCTTCCGCAACGGCGAAACCGATGCAAGCACCGGCCGGCGGATCCAAACCTTGCGCCGCTACTATGCCAATGGCTTGCTGCAACTCGAAGCCGACGCCCGGTATACCCGGACCGATTATGTCTACGACGCTTACGGTTGGCTCGACACGCAAAAAACCGGCGCGCACCCGGTCGTCGATACCGATTACAACGCCATTGGCCAACTGACCCGGCTGGCAGATCAAAACGGCACCGTGACGACTTTTGATTATTACGACCAACGTGGCTTATTGACCGAGCAGACCGACCCGCTAGGCAAAAAACGCTTCACGACTTATGACGATGCGGGACGGGTCCAAAGCCAAACCGACCGCAACGGCAACGTCACCAGTCTGGCTTACACGCCGACCAGTCAACTCAAAAGCATCACTTACCAGAATGGCAGCCAGGTCGAGTTTAACTACGACAGTCGCGACAATCCGGTCACAATGACCGACCCGAGCGGGACGACGACCAACAGCTTCGACGAACTGAACCGGCTGACCGGCCACACCGACCCGAACGGCTTTACTGTCGCCTACCAATACGACCCGGCCGGCAACCTCCAAACCCTCACCTATCCGGGCACCAACCGCACCGTCACCTACGGCTACGACGACGCCAACCGATTGAAAACCGTCAAAATCGATTGGTTGAGCGGAAGCCCGACCACGACCTACCACTACGATGGCGCAGGCCGGATGGAACAGGCCGATCTGTTCAACGGCAGCGTCACCAATTACACCCTGGACAAAGCCGACCGGTTGACCGGCATTCAACACAGCACCTACGGCCAAACCCTGGCCGATTATCAATACACCCTCGACAACAACGGCAACCGGATCAAAGCCGTGGTCGAAGAACCAATAAAACCGGAAGCACTGATCAACCGGAGCCAAGGCTATACTTACAATGCCCAAAAGAATCGGCTGCTCGCCACGCAACTGAACGGCACGGACCAGGCGACCTTCAACTACGACCACGAAGGTCGCCTATTCCGCATATTTCCTCATGGCGAAAGACCCACGTCTTTCACCTTCGACCATGCCCACCGGCTGATTCGACACGGCAACGAGCAGTATGTCTATGACGGCGTCGGTAACCGCATCAGAGCGACACGCAGCGGCATCGCCACAAAATACATCGTTGATGCCGCCGGCAACCTGCTCGCCGAAGCCAATGACAGCAATCAAATCACACGTTACTATATCCACGGCCAAGGCCTGCTCGGTTTTGTCAATGCCAGTACCAATCAACTCTACACCTACCTCTTCGACGGCACCGGGCACACGGTCGCGATCACCGATCAAAACCGGCAAACCGTCAACACCTATGCCTACGATCCCTATGGCCGGCTCATGGCGCAAACCGAGACCAAGCCGCAACCGTTCAAGTATGTCGGCCAATTTGGTGTGTTCTCCGAAGAAGACAACCTTTACTACATGCGGGCACGGTACTATGATGCCGATATCGGCCGGTTTATCAGCGAAGACCCGATCGGATTCGAGGGGGGATTGAATCTGTATGCGTATGTGGGTGGGAATCCCATTATATTTGTGGATCCGTCGGGTTTTGAACGCATCGGAATTTCCCAAGCGCAAATCCTTCAGTTCCAGCAGGATGCTTTTGATATTGCAATTGGATTTGCATTGCCGGTTAATACTGTTGGCGGTTTATTTAAGGAAATAACGAAGTCTTCACTTAAGCGTGTTAAGCGATTAGTTAAAGAACTTTCGGATAACAGTAGACAAAACAATGGTCTTTCTCAGGATAAAACAGATCAATTGAGGAGGATCGTTGAAAAAGCCGGTGGGAAGTTAAGAAATGATGGGGTATCAGGAGTCAAAGGTTCTTCAGCCGGGAAGCCTCATGTTCAGACTGAGGGGTTGGGCAAAAGCATAGATAGTCGCCATATAGAGCCCGTGATTAATTAAGCTACATTCGAAGCGTATTTAGTATCTTCCAG